>DGUE01000017.1 GCA_002393895.1 Bacteroidales bacterium UBA4318 | reverse complement strand
CGTTGGCATCGAAGCAGGCTGCATAAAGGATGGTATCGTCGGTATGGAAATACTTGGCGATGGCCTTCTCCAACTGCCTGTGGATGTCCTGGGCACCGCAGATGAAACGCACAGAAGACATTCCGTAGCCACGCTCGTCCATAGCCTTCTTGGCAGCGGCAATGAGGCGGGGATTGTCTGAAAGGCCAAGGTAATTGTTGGCGCAGAAGTTAAGTGCCTTCTTGCCGCCTTCAAGGGTGATTTCGGCGCCCTGTGGGGAGCAGATATTGCGTTCGTGTTTGTAAAGGCCGGCCTCTTCGATGGCTTTCAATTCATCTTGAAGATACTTTTGAAACTTTCCGTACATAATATGATTATCGTTTTAGGTTCATTATTACAACAAAAATAGTAAATTTGTATGGTAATTTGTAACACTCGAATGAAAAATGTTCTTATAATCGGCTCCACCGGCCAGATTGGTTCTGAGTTGACCATGAAACTCAGGCACTTGCATCCAGAAGGCAATATTGTGGCAGGGTATATCCCCGGATTCGAACCCAAGGGAGAGCTCCTGGAAAGCGGCCCTTCCGCGGTTGTAAACGTTGTCGATGCCGTCCAGATTGCCGAAGCGGTGGGTAGATACAAGATCGATACTATCTATAACCTGGCTGCCCTGCTTTCGGCAACGGCAGAAAAGTTCCCTCTCAAGGCCTGGGACATCCAGATGAACGGACTCATCAACATCCTGGAAGTTGCCCGCGAGCACGAATGCGCCGTATTCACTCCCAGCTCGATAGGATCCTTCGGGCCGAGTACTCCTCATAAAGATACACCCCAGGACACTATTCAGCGCCCCACTTCGATGTATGGCGTTACAAAGGTTGCAACCGAGCTTCTAAGCGACTATTACTTCCACAAATACGGAGTAGACACCCGTTCGGTGCGTTTCCCGGGGCTGATCTCCTACACCACCCTGCCTGGCGGCGGCACCACTGACTATGCTGTAGAGATTTACTATGCGGCTGTCAAAGGCGAGGAATTCGTTTGCCCTATCGCTGCCGGAACACTGATGGATATGATGTATATGCCGGATGCCTTGAAGGCGGCCGTAGACATTATGGAAGCGGATCCTTCCAAGCTCATCCACCGCAACTCATTCAACATTGCATCCATGAGCTTTGCTCCGGAAGATGTGTTCGCGGCCATCAAGAAGATCATTCCAGATGCTAAGATGCGTTACGAGGTGGATCCTGTACGCCAGGCTATCGCAGATTCCTGGCCGGATAATATGGACGATTCCTGCGCCCGCGCCGAATGGGGCTGGATGCCTCATTTCGACCTCGACTCCATGTCGAAGGACATGATTGACCATCTAAAAATAAAGCTCGGAGCCTAGGCCCCGAGCTTTTCTTTTGCATATTCAGCAGTCAATTTGAATGTCTTCTTCCGCGAGGACGGCGCTTCGTACATTGCGTCGTTCATTATACGTTCGCAGATAGCGCGAAGGCCGCGGGCGCCCAGTTTATCTTTGATAGCCGTATCCACGATTATATCCAGGACTTCTGGCTCGATTTCGAGTTTGATACCGTCTATCTCGAACAGCTTTTCGTACTGGCGCAGAATTGCATTCTTCGGTTCGGTCAGGATGCGTTTGAGGGCCTTGCGGTCCAGATTATCCAGGCTCATCAACACAGGGAGACGCCCAACGATTTCGGGAATCAGGCCGTATTTACGGATGTCTTGTGCCTCCACATAGCTGAGAAGGTTGTCCTTGTCGACTTTCTGTTTCTCATCGGAGCCGAAACCTATCACACGGGTATTCAGGCGCTGGGCGATAACACGGTCTATGCCTTCGAATGCGCCGCCGCAGATGAAGAGCACGTTCTGGGTGTTGAAATGTATGAATTCCTGCTCGGGATGCTTGCGTCCGCCGGCCGGAGGAACGTTAACCACACTCCCCTCCAGCAGTTTCAGCAGCCCCTGCTGCACGCCCTCCCCGGACACGTCGCGGGTAATGGAAGGATTGTCGCTCTTGCGGGAGATCTTGTCTATCTCGTCGATAAACACTATACCCATCTCGGCCTGCGCCTGGTCGTAATCGGCGTCCTGGAGCAGACGCACCAGCAGGCTCTCTACATCTTCACCCACATAGCCGGCCTCGGTCAGCACGGTCGCATCCACTATGGCAAAGGGCACCATCAGCATCTTGGCAATGGTCCGGGCAAGCAGGGTCTTGCCGGTGCCGGTAGGTCCTATCAGGAGGATGTTGGATTTCTCCAGCTCCACTCCATCGTCCGGCCTCTCCACCACATTGTGAATGATGCGTTTATAGTGATTATAAACCGCTACCGACAGTAGTTTCTTGGCCCTGTCCTGACCAATCACATACTGGTCCAGGAAGGCCTTGATCTCCTTAGGTTTAGGGATTCTTGCTTCTTTTTCCGCCATCACTTCTTCTTTTTACGGAGAATCTTGTCTACCATTCCATAGGCAAGGGCCTCCTCTGCATTCATCCAATAGTCCCTGTCGGCATCTGCGAACACCTTCTTGAAAGGCTGGCCGGAGTGCTCGGCGATAATCTTGCAAAGCTCATCCCGCATCTTCTCTATCTCCTTGGCGGCAATTAGGATGTCGGATGCCTGCCCCCGGGCACCGCCGAGAGGCTGATGGATCAGCACACGGCTGTGCGGAAGCGCGGAACGCTTGCCCTTTGTGCCTGCACAGAGCAGCACGCTGCCCATAGAGGCGGCCATCCCGGTGCACACAGTAGCGATATCGGGCTCAACCAACTGCATGGTATCATAGATTCCAAGCCCCGCAGAAACGCTTCCGCCGGGAGTATTCAGGTAGAGGGTGATATCGGCATTGCTGTCAGTAGATGAAGCCAGGAAGAGCAGCTGCGCCTGCACGATATTGGCCACATCATCGTCGATGGGAACACCCAGGAAGATGATACGGTCCATCATCAGGCGGCTGAACACATCCATCGATGCCACGTTCAGCTTACGCTCTTCGATGATGGTAGGGTTGATGTAAGAATCCATGGCCGAACCATAGCGGTGCAGGGTCATGGACCCCACACCCAGTTCGGACTTTGCGAATTTCTCGAAATCGGACATGACTATTTGAGTTCGCGGAATTTCTCGGAAGTGATCTTCTTGGCCTTGATGGTGATCTCTTCCTTGAGTTTACCGAGGACCTTGTTGTCTTCCACCTGCTCCACGAGGCGGTCGATCTGCTTGCGGTCGCCCATCATGTTCTGAACGGCTTCCTTTACGATTTCCTCGGGAACATTGGGCATACCATACATTGCATACTGATAGTGTACATAACCCACGGCTGCATCCTGGATGTCCTTCTGTTCGACCTTGAACTCATACTTACGCATGAAGGCGCCGCGTACAAGCTGCCAGCGGAAGTCGGCGAGGAATCCTTCGAAATCTTTCTCGATATCTTCCTTGCTAACCTTACCGCCATTGGCCTCGAAGAGCCAGCGCTTCATAAAGGCTTCGGGAAGATCGAATTTGGTCTTCTCTACGAAATAGTCACGGATATCTTTGGTAAGCCTCCATTCTGCCTGCTGGGCATACTCGCTGGTCAGACGCTCCTCGAGTTCCTTCTCTATATCCTCATCAGTCTTCTCTTCCTTCTTGTCCTCATAGTACTTCTTGAGGTTCTTCAGCATGTCTGCCTTTTCCTTCGCGGTGGCGCTGATGGTATACTTGTTAACGGTATCCTCCTTGCCGGCAGAAACTTCGAATTCAGGATATGTGGCGATGTCGAACACGAAAGTGAAGTCGTTTCCGTCCTTCCACTCAACCTCGGGCTGATTCTCGCTTCCGAGAGGCTCTCCGAGCACATTCAGCTTATTCTCATCGATAAAATCCTGAAGCCCTTTCGAAATCACTTCGTTCACGGACTCGGCAAGAATCTGGTCGCCATACACGCGGCGCACCAGGCTTTCGGGCACCATTCCCTTACGGAATCCCTTGAAGTCTGCGGTCTTGCGGCGCTGGGCGAGTTTCTTGCGTTCAATCTCTGCATAGTCCCCCTGCTCGATGTTCAGGGTAAGTTCGATGTTCAAAGCATCGATCTGCTTTTTTTCTAATTTCATTTCAGTAAACCTATTAATTTATTCTTATGTTTCGGATATTCTATGCGCCCATGATACATCTGGGCGAGATAATTCTTAAGTGATGCCTTGACTATGCCAAGGTCCTTGACACTGATCTCCGCCTCCGAGAACTGCCCCTCTTCCATCTTTCCGGCAACTATGTTCTCAACGAAGGTGTCAAATGCTTCCGGGGTATACTCCTTCAGCGAACGGGATGCAGCCTCCACACTGTCGCACAGCATGAGTATGCACTGCTCCCGCGATACTGGCTTGATGCCCGGGTATGTAAACTCCCCAATTTCGGCAGGGGAACCGCCGCCTTTGAGGAAGCGGTCGTAGAAGTAACTCACTACCGATGTGCCGTGATGTGAGAGGATGAATGTGCGTATCTGCATGGGCAGGCGATGCCTCTGGGCGATCTCGTCACCGTCGGTGATGTGTTTTATTATGTCTCTTGCACTCTGCTGGGGAGAAAGGCCATCATGATAGCGCCTGACGCCATCTGCAAGTAGCATGGATTCGTTCTCCACAAAACACATGGGGTTGAGCATCTTGCCTATGTCGTGATAGAGGGCACCGGCACGCACAAGCTGCACATCTGCGCCAATCGCTCCGGCAACAGCATCTACCATGTTCATGACCTGCAGGGAATGCTGGAAGGTTCCGGGAGCCTTTTGCTCAAGCTCGCGCAGGATGGGGCCGGACGTATCGCAAAGCTCACGCAGCCTGTAAACCGACACGAGGTTGAATATCTTTTCGAAGAGATAACTCAGGGGATATCCAGCAACGCAAAGGAACGCAGAGATAAGCAGCATCCAGGCCATTCTGAGGATGTTTCCGCTGGCAAGGTCGGTCAATCGGAATCCCAAGAATACGACGAACATCACAGCGAATGTGATGAAAGCATTCAGGAACTGCCTCCAGCCACGGTTGAAATACTTGAATGTGAGCATGGAAACAACCCCTCCAGCAAGGAACATGGGGAATATGGCCCTTCCCCCCTCAGCATAAAATAGCAGAGGCAGCAGGGCCAGCATATATGTCATGACCACGAGCCGGTCGTCGAAGAATGCCTCCAGCAGCAGCGCGCACAGCACGAAAGGAATGGCACAGAGATAGTCCGGATGGGTGCGGGGGATGACAATGGACAGGACTGCAAACACCGTAAACACGAGTGCCAGGTAGAAGTACTTGCCATAGTCGGAGAAGATGGTAGGGTTGACAAGACGGATGGCGAAATAGAGGAATACCACCAGCATCAGAGCAACTATTGCATTTCCAAGCCAGAACAGGACGCCCCCGGAACTCGATCCCATATTGGCATCGAATTCTTTCTCATAGGAAGCGATCATCTGAGCAATTTCAGCAGTAACTATCTCTCCTTCAGACACTATCAGCTGTCCGGCACTGACATATCCGGATGTCGGAGACACCGACATGCTCGCGTCGGAATTCATCTGTTCGCTTACCTGGCGGTCGTACACGAGGTCCGGCACAACCATCTCGGCCGCAGAAATGCTGTTGAATACAGAATCCACATTCACATCCGGCCATTGAGATGCAAGCGACGAGCGGAAGTAAGCCCTGGCCTCAGCCATGCGGGCCACCTCCGAAACAGGCCTGGCCGATGCGCGCTTATCCTTCTGGACATAGATAATGTCGGAAGGGCTGGAGATACCGTCGTCACCCACCACTCCCCTTTCATAAATCTCCTTGAGCGATTCCACCATGGAAGGGCGGAGAAAGGAGTAATCCCCCATATCAGCGGTTTCCACCGCACGGATACTGCGGGTCACAACATCGTCCAGATACTTATAATAAGGCACCTGCTGCCCCGCGGCAAGCCTGCGCTCTTCCATCATTTCGTCTTCCGACTTCAGAATGGGAAAATCGAAGCGTGCAATCAGGGTTTCATATTTCCATGGAGCACCTTTGCGGTAATCGTAACTGAGCTTTGCGCTGCGAGGCAGCACAAGCAGGATTACGACGAACACCAGGAAAAGTGGAATGAACTTTTTCATTTGAAGGGGCTGTTGGCTTCTCTAGCTATGTACTTATATGTGAGTTTGTCGGTAAGGCGAGGGAAGAGCCTGTGTGCCCAAACCGTAGCTTTGCCGAGGCCGGTGAGTATGCACTGCGACCTGCGCTTTGCAAGAGCCCTTGCAAGATGCTTTGCGCACTCCTCGGCACTCATCAACTTTCCTTCATCCAAGGGTGTTTCCCCCTGCGCAGAGCCATCTGCGGTGAGGGCGGCATTGCGGACATTGGACGAAGTATATCCAGGCGCGAACACCAGAACTCCTAGGCCGTCCTTCAGATGCTCGATGCGAAGAGTATCCAGGAATCCGCGGATTGCATACTTTGAGGATGAGTACCCGGTGCGGGCCGGCAATGCCGAATAGCCGGCAATGCTGATGACTCCCACCACCTGCCCCTTGCGCTCCAGGAGATACGGCAATGCGTACTTGGTGCAGTTCACCGTGCCCCAGAAGTTCACATCCATAAGGGAATGTATCACCTTGAGGTCCAGGTCTTTGAACATGGCACGCATGGACAGGCCTGCATTATTCACAAGGATGTCTATCCCGCCGAAGCGCTCCACCGCAGCATCGACCATGGCCTTGCAGTCCTCTTCTGAAGACACGTCGCACTTAACGCACAGGACACGCTCGGAGGGAGCCACAGAAGAAGCCAGTTCTTCCAGTTTATCCAGCCTGCGGGCGGCCATCACGACCTTTGCGCCCAGGCTGCCGAAAAGCCGTGCCGAAGCCAGCCCTATGCCCGAGCTGGCTCCGGTGACGACTATCACTTTGTCTTTGAAATATACAGATTCCTTCACTTCGTTCGGAATGACAGTTTAACGAATGATGATTATTTAACGGTCATTGCGGCAATGTCGTCGCCGTCGTAAAGACCGGCGTCGAGCTTTGCCTTGATTTCCTTGAAGGCGTTGAGAGTGTATTCCACATCTTCCATGGTATGGGCTGCGGTGCAGACAATACGGAAGATGATCATGCCCTTGGGGATAACAGGATAGATGACCATAGAGCAGAAGATCTTATAGTTCTCGCGCAGGTCCTTCGCCATCTTGGTTGCCTGGGCGATGCCGCCCTTGATATGAACGGGAGTAACGCATGCTTCGGCTTCGCCGATATCGAATCCTTCCTTCTTGAAGCCGTCCTGGATGGCATGGGTGATGGCCCAGCACTTCTTGCGGAGTTCGTCTCCCTCAGGGGAATCGATGATCTCCATACGCTTCAGGTTGCCTATCACGAGAGGCATGGGGAGACTCTTTGCATACATCTGGCTGCGCATATTTGCGCGGAGGTAGTTGATGATGTAGTGAGGCCCGGCCACGAATCCGCCTATACTTGCCATGCTCTTTGCGAATGCGCCGATGTAAAGGTCGATCCCGTCCATCACACCGAAATGCTCGGAGGTTCCGCGTCCGTGTTCGCCAAGGAGGCCGAAGCCGTGGGCGTCGTCGATGAGAATGCGGAAATTGTGTTTCTTCTTGAGGGCGACAATCTCATCCAGTTTGCCAAGAGCGCCGGTCATTCCATAAACGCCTTCGGTAATGAGCAGCACGCCGCCGCCATTTTCTTCGGCCTCTGCGCATGCACGTGTGAGCACCTTGTCGCAATCGGCCATGTTGTTGTGACGATATTTATACTTGCTGCCAATGTGGAGGCGTATGCCGTCCAGAAGGCATGCATGGCACTCTGCGTCGTACACAACCACGTCGTGGCGTGCAAGCAGGGCATCGATAGTAGATACTATTCCCTGGTAACCGAAGTTGAAGAGGAAGGCATCCTCCTTCTTTTCGAAATCGGCGAGAACCTTCTCAAGTTTCTCATGATAGCGGGTATGCCCCGACATCATGCGGGCGCCCATTGGATAAGCCAGACCCCAGTCGGCGGCACCTTGTGCATCAGCCTTGCGCACCTCGGGATGGTTTGCGAGCCCGAGGTAGTTGTTGAGACTCCAGTTCAGCACCGGAATGCCGTTGAAGATCATGTGAGGGCCGAGTTCACCCTCGAGGCGGGGATACATATAGTAGCCGAAGCCCTGTTCGAAATACTGGCCGATAGGGCCTCCGGAATCACGTGCAATGCGATCGAAAATGTCTAACATAGTGTTTTTTGGTTTATGCGTCAATATTTGCGTAATGTGCGTTCTCTTCAATAAACTGTCTGCGAGGCGGAACGTCGTCACCCATCAACATGGAGAAGGTACGCTCGGCCTGAGCAGCGTTCTCGATGGTAATCTGGCGAAGCCTGCGGTTTGCGGGATCCATGGTGGTTTCCCAGAGCTGCTGGTCGCTCATTTCACCAAGACCTTTGTAGCGCTGGACTGTATATCCCTTGTCGGAACCCTTGCCCAGTTTGAGGGCGGCTTCCTCGCGCTGTTCCTCGGTCCAGCAGTAGATTTCTTCCTTACCCTTCTTCACAAGGTAGAGAGGAGGGGTTGCCAGATACACGTATCCGTTCTTGATGAGGTCGAACATGTAGCGGAAGAAGAAGGTGAGGATGAGGCAGGCGATATGGCTGCCGTCCACATCGGCATCGGTCATGATGACCACCTTATGGTAACGGAGATGGCTGAGGTCCATGTGCTTCTCGCCGGTCTCGTCTTCCTGCGCCACTCGGACTCCGAGGGCGGTGTAGATATTCTGGATTTCCTGGCTGTCGAATGCACGGCCTTCCGCAGCCTTCTCCACATTCAGTATCTTACCACGGAGAGGGAGGATGGCCTGGTAGCGACGGTCGCGGCCCTGCTTTGCGGTGCCGCCTGCGGAATCACCCTCGACGAGGAAGAGTTCGCACTTTTCGGGATCGTTCTCGGAGCAGTCGGCAAGTTTGCCGGGTAGCCCGGCGCCGGTCATGACTGTCTTGCGCTGAACCATTTCACGGGCCTTGCGCGCAGCTGCACGGGCTGTAGCGGCAAGCACGATCTTGTCGATGATGGTCTTCGCGAGTTTGGGATTCTCTTCCAGGTAGATATCCATAGCCGCAGCCGTAGCCTGGGAAACTGCAGAAGTCACCTCGGTATTGCCGAGTTTGGTCTTAGTCTGGCCCTCGAATTGAGGCTCTGCCACCTTGACGGAGATGACTGCAGTGAGGCCCTCGCGGAAATCTTCCGGAGCGAGTTCGACTTTTGCCTTTTCAAGAAGCTTGTTCTTGTCTGCGTAATTCTTCAGCGAACGGCTGAGGCCCATCTTGAAGCCCTGGAGATGGGTGCCGCCTTCTATGGTATTGATGTTGTTCACATAGGAGTATATCTTCTCCGAATACCCGGTGTTATACTGAAGGGCGATATCGATGGGGATAATCTTGTCGGAAGAAACGCAAACAGGCTCAGGAATCAGTTTGGAGGAACCGGCATCGAGGTAGTCGATGAATTCCTTGAGCCCTTCCACAGAATAGAACACCTCGGATTTGAACACCTGCTTTCCGGTAGCCTTGCTCTCCCCTGTCTCGTCCTGAATGAATTCTTCCACAAGGGAGCGCTTGTCGGTGAGACGGATATGTATTCCCTTGTTAAGGAATGCAAGCTCACGCAGGCGGGCAGCCAGAGTCTCGTACTTATAGACCGTAGTCTGCACGAAAATAGTGGGATCCGGATGGAAGGTAATTATGGTTCCGTGGTCGGATTCAGGGCACTCCCCAACAACCTCCACCTGGGTGATAGGCTTTCCTTTGGAGTACTTCTGCACAAAGATCTTCCCTTCGCGGTGCACCTCTGCGATGAGCAGATCGGAAAGTGCATTCACGCAGGAAACACCAACGCCGTGCAGACCGCCGGACACCTTA
The DNA here is from genome assembly GCA_002393895.1 of Bacteroidales bacterium UBA4318. Next base: position 6,343 of record DGUE01000017.1, on the reverse strand, counting down.
TAACTGTTCTTGTCGAACTTGCCTCCGGCATGGAGCACTGTAAGCACTACTTCAAGGGCTGAACGGTGCTCCTTCGGGTGCATGCCCGTAGGGATGCCTCGGCCATTATCTTGGACCCGGATGGAATTGTCTTCCAGGATTTGCACATCCACATTGTCGCAGAAACCCGCCATCGCCTCGTCGATACAGTTGTCCACCACCTCATATACAAGATGGTGAAGTCCCCTCTCGGAAATGTCTCCAATATACATGGAGGGGCGCTTGCGCACCGCTTCAAGCCCTTCGAGAACCTGTATACTACCTGCTGAATACTGTTCCTCAGCAACCTTCATCTCTTCATTTTCAATCATTGTTTTGTCTTTTAAAGGGTATTTATATTTCTAATTATCTCATATTCAAACTGATTCCTGCAGTGCAGTAGATGCCCCTCTGCACATGCAGGGGCGAAAGGATTATATCCCCATTAAGGAGATTGCCCACATTGGCCCAGGCGCCCAAGCGGCTGTTGAAACGGTACTCACCCACGAGGCCCAGATCCACAAATCCGGGAACCGGAAGGGACAAGGATTTCTGCTCAGTGCGGGCGTTGCAGCTGATTCCTGCAAAGATTCTGGAATTCCAGTTGTAAACTGCCCGGGCAGAACCGGTCAAAGCAGGAAGATCCAGATAGTTGATATTCGCCACTATATTGGTATACTTATAACGGACGCCGAGGTCCATGGCGAAACGGGGAGATTTCCAATGTATGTCCGCATCTGCATACCATGTGTTGTAATCTGCATACCTGATTCCGCAATCCATCAAGGCAGCACCAGGGGCACTCACTGCGAAACTGCGCATGGGAGCGTCCGAGTATGAAGCCCAACCGCCGCGGACATCGAACTGCAGATACTTGAATACGCTTCCCCTTGCGCCAAGCGCCGCATTCAAACGCTCAAGTGTTGGACGCAGCACATTTGTATAGGAGGGGCCAAACCAATGATCTTCCTTCTTGAGGTCTGCGTAGCTCCTGGAGAACTGTCCTCCCTTTGCAAAGGCATAGGCCTGAAGGGTATTATCCAGCAGATCGGCTGTAATCATCACATCCGGATACAACCACTGGATGTCACTGGCGGGACTGAGGGTAACCCCGGCGCTGAGGCGGACGGGATCCCAGTCGAAAAGGGCCTTGGGGGATATCTGTGCAACGAAGACGTTGTCAAATCCACCGTTTTCATAGATATCGGCTTCAATATTGAAATCCACCCTCAGGTCGAACGGGAGCATCCAGTTTGGGAAAAAACCTCCCTGAGCCTTGACCGAAGTCTGGGATACCTGGGCATCGAAAGACTGCCCTGCTTCAAGGGCAAAATCATAAACGAGCTTGGCATCTGCGTCAGAGCGTATCCTTCCATTCAAGGCAAAATCGTTGAAAATGCCGTTGAGGGCGAAGTCGGAAGTAAAGATACCATTATAGTTCAAGCCATAGCTAAGTGCAAAACTACGGGCAAAATAACGCCCTTCCACGCCAAAGTTCTCGCCGAAATCATATCCGGAGTAATCCTGACGGGGATCCAGCGTGCTGTAGTTTCCGGCATACCCGCTAAAGTTGTTAAAAACCGACAGGGTATTCCCGGACAGCTGGCGTATGGGAGTCCATACAAACTGAAGCTCAGGACGGAGCGTGTAACCGGCCCCGGCCTTCAGATAAAACCTGCTGTAATCCGAAGCGGGTTTCTGGGGTGTGACACTTATCTCGTAGGGCACGAATTCATAAGATCCCTTATAGGGCGTGGAGAACACGTCGTAGCTTACCGATGTGCGGAAACTCGTAAGGGAATCCGGGATCTCCAGAGGAACAGACTGCTTGGCAGACGTTCCCATCTCGGCCTTATAATCGTTGGTAACCTGCACCTGAGGGTTCAGGTTCTGTGAGAAAGCAGGCACTGCGTAAACGAACGCAGCAGCAATCAGCGTATATATCGATTTTCTCATAATGCGGCAATTCTCTGGTTAACAGATTCCAAAACATCATCGCCTTCGCCATAAGCGGTGTATCCATCCCTGATGCTCTCCCAGGTGGCACGTGCCTGGGCGAGCTTTCCCTGCTCACGGAAGCCGTCTCCCAGGACGATGTAGCACTTAGCGAGCCAGTAGGTCTGGTCCCCGCACTTAGATGCGAACTCGTACACCTTGTCTTCCAGCTTGATGAATTCGCCGGAATCACAAAGGTCGCGTACTATCATGTAATAAGACTCGGCCCCCTCGGGAGTGGAAGGCTGCTCTGCCAGCTTGCGGAAGAACATATATGCCTCGTCGCGATGGCTCGTGGCAAGCAGCGACTTGGCCTCCACAAACCAGCCCTCCCGCTGCTCTGCGGCCGTGGGGCTGTTGGAGATGATGTCGCGTGCTGCGGCAATGGCATCTTCATAACTGTGCCCCTGATATGCGGAGCGCATCTTTCCCAGTCTGGCAGCAGCACGGTTCTCTTCCATCTTGGCCATATCCAGCAAGGCACAGAAGCCTTCGTATGCATCGGAATAGTGTTGCATCTCGAAGGAAAGCTTGGCATAGTTGTAGGCCGCCGTTTCCGCGAAAGACCCTTCCTTGAGCTCATCGAAAGCAAGTTTGTATGCCGAACAGGCCTTTTCCTTCTCGGAAAGGGCACGATAGGAATCGGCAAGATAGAACCACGCATCTCCCCTCTTTTCTCCGTCAGGATAGTCCTGAAGGTATTTCTGGAAAGAAGTCACGGCACGGTCGAATCCACCGGAAAGGTAAATCTGCTCAGCAGTATTGAAGTAGATGGTCTCGCGCTCCTTGGGAGTCTTGCCCACGGTTATGTTGCGGGACTGCATGTATTCCAGGAACTTCTCGGGCTCGTTTGTGGTCTGGTAGATGGAGTTGATGGCCATGAGTGCCTCCTCGGCAAATTCACTCTGGGGCAGAAGGTCTACCACCTGCTTGTAATCCTCCACAGCCTTCGCATACTCTTTCATATTGCGGTGGGCCATGCCCCGGCCGATCAGGGCGCGGGCGGCATAGGTGTTATCCGATGTGGTAGTCTGGAGCTTCCCGAAAGTGCTCACCGCCATCTGGTTGTTATCCGTTTCCATATAGGCACGCCCCAGTTCGTACATGGCTTCCGAATACATGGGGGCATCTGCAGATGCAGTGGCCACCCGCGAAAGCACGTTCACTTTCTCTTTCTTGTTTCCGGAAAGGCCATATGCAAGGGCCTGCTGGTAGTAAGGATAGATGTCGTTTACATCGTAGTAGGTGTCCAGCACCCTCTTGTAAGAGGTGATGGCTGCCTTGTAGTTGTGCCGGGCGAAGTCGCAATCCGCACGGCGGACAAGGGCATCCTTGCGGCCGACGGGATCTGCGGAATTGATATACTGGTCCAGCCAGCGGGCAGCAGTTTCGTATTTCCCCTGGTTATAATTGGCGTAACCGATGTTGTAGGTGAGCATCTTGCCCTCACTCCGGTTGTAGAGCGCCGAGATGTTGTAAAGGTCTTCGTAAACTTCTGCTGCCGAGGCATAATCCCCGCTGTTGAAAAGGGATTCCGCCAGCCAGTAGCGGGAAAGCTGGGCGTACCTGTCGTTCTTGGGAAGGTTGAAAGCAGCCGAACGGAAATAGGCCACGGCATCTGTCCATGCCCCTGATGAAGCCAGCTGGCTTGCACGCAGATAATTGGCTTTCAGGTAGTTGCCGAGCTGCTCCTCAGTAAGCTCTTCGATGTTGGAATAGGCCTCGATGGCAGCGGAGTAATCCTTGGCGTTCAGGGCGGCAATAGCCAGGTAATTATAGATCTGTTCCCTGCGGGTGGTCTGCGGGTACTGCTGCAGGTATCCCCCGAACACGGACATGTCGTTGTTCAGGTCGAAGGCGAGCTTGGCATAATTGAACCAGGCATCTTCCTGGATACGGGGGTCATACCCCGCCTGGGAAGCATCCCGGAAAGAATCCGAAGCAGCCACCTTGTTGCCGGTGCGGATGTAGGAGTATGCAAGCTGATAGTTTGCAACCTGCCCGAGGGAATCTATCCTGTTCTCCATCTTCGAAAACTTCTCGATGGCACCCTTGTAGTCCTGCACTGCGTAGAGCACGGAACCGGCATGGTAAAGGTCTGAACGGGACTGAATGTCCTTCTCGCCCTCCATCATGTAGTACGCAAGCGCCTTATTCTTGTCTCCCTTAACCAGGAAAGACTCGGAGATTATCCTCGCAAGACGGACCTTGCGCTCCTCGGGGGCCTGCTCCAGCATCGCCGGGCCATTCTCCACAATGTAGTCGTAGTCCTTCTTCATGAAGCGGCACTCGAGAATGTAGTAGCTCGCTATGGCCTGGAATCTTTCGTCCTGCTCTATGAGCCTGAACCATTTTTCTGCAACATCGAACTGCCCGCCGTTGTAGGCAATGTATCCAAGGTGATAGCGGGCAGGGTTGGTGAGACTGCTCTTTGGAGCAGCTTCAACCTTGTAGAGATAGGTTATGGCTTCGTCATACCTGCCGTTCGCGTAGGCACAGTAGCCACGGCGGAAATTATAGTTCAGCAGGTCGGCAGGATCCAGCCTGGTCTCACTGACCTGCTGGAGCATATTGGCCGCTCCGGCGTAATCTTCCTTTGCGAAAAGTTTCCCGGCATATTCGTAACGTATCCTGTTGCCGAGGACGGTTTCGGGATACTTGTCGTTATACTCCCAGAAGACACGGGCGTAGTCATCGTCTTCCCCTTTGATGGCACAGAGAACGGCATAGGCGCTGGACATAGGGTCCCCAAGCTCCTCAAAAATAGCACGCGCTCTCTCGTAAGCCCCATTCTGATAGAGGTTTACAGCATCCTGAAAGGACTTTTCATTCTCCTGCGCGCCCGCGCGCACAGAAAAAGAAAAAAGCAACGACACTGCCGTAACGGTCAGCAAAAAAGTATGTTTCATAGAATCGTTAATTTCTAATCTTCAAATATAGTCATTTTTTCTCAATTTTTAAGCATCTGAACCAAATAAAATGTATATTTGCGTATGACTCTAATTTCCTTTCACAACGCAGACATAATCGCAGGCGGCAACGTCGTCGTACATGGCCTCGACATGGAGGTCGAAAAAGGCGATCTGGCATACATTCTTGGCAAGGTCGGAAGCGGCAAAACATCCATCATCCGCACCATAACCGCAGAGCATCCCATCGGCTCCGGAGAAGCGGAAGTATGTGGTTTCAAACTGAAAGGAATCAAGCAGAGGGATATCCCCAGACTCCGCCGTAAGCTGGGAGTGGTCTTCCAGGATTTCCGCCTGCTGATGGACCGCAGCGTGTGGGAGAACCTGGACTTCATCCTCAAGGCAACCGGGTGGAAAGACCGCAGCAAGGCAGACGCACGTATCGACGAGGTACTGGAGGCCGTTGGAATGACTACCAAGGCCCACAAGATGCCCCACCAGCTTTCCGGTGGCGAGCAGCAGCGCATAGCCATCGCCAGGGCCCTGCTCAACGAACCCGAGGTGATTCTGGCAGATGAGCCCACAGGCAACCTCGACGAGGAAACCACGGAAGAGATACTCCAGCTTCTAAACAAACTCAACAAGGAAAACGGAACCACGCTGATAATGGTCACTCACGACAAGAGCATAGTGGAACGCTATCCCGGCAGGGTTTTCGTCTGCCAGGACGAAAGCTGCACTGAGCAATGACCCTCAAAGAAAGATACGGAGCCGTACTGGACTACTTCCGGAACAACGTGCCAGTCGCAGAGTCTGAACTGCATTTCAACAGCGACTATGAACTGCTCGTTTCAGTTATTCTTTCCGCGCAGTGCACAGATAAAAGGGTGAATCTCGTAACCCCCGCGCTTTTCGATGCCTTCCCTACTGTGGAAGCGCTGTCGAAAGCCACTGAGGAGGATATCTACCCTTTCATCAAATCAGTCTCCTACCCCAACAACAAGGCCCGCAACCTGGCCGCGATGGCCCGCAAGGTTATGTCAGATTTCGACGGGAAGATTCCCTCGGACGTAGACAATCTCATGAAGCTTCCGGGAGCCGGCCGCAAGACAGCAAACGTCGTTGCATCAATCCTTTACAACGAACCCGTGGTAGCCGTGGACACACATGTTTTCCGCGTCGCGAGACGCCTCGGCCTCAGCCGCGGCACAACTCCGAGGGCTGTAGAGCTCGACCTTGAAAGGCATATCCCCCTGGACATACGTCCGATAGCGCACCACTGGATATTACTTCACGGGCGCTATACCTGCACGGCACAGCGCCCGAAATGCGAAACCTGCCCTCTGAAGGAGTGGTGCAGGGATTTTACTTCACGAACTGCTTAGTCAGAGCCTCAATCTTGGCATCTGCGTCGGAGCCTT
>DGUE01000053.1 GCA_002393895.1 Bacteroidales bacterium UBA4318 | reverse complement strand
TACCGCTTCATGCGTCGCACCGAACGGGCCTTCGACACCAAGGGCTGGGACGGACGCGGCGCTCCGGTGAAGCCTTGCGGCTTGATAGCATCCTCTTTCCGCCCTTCGGACGATGCCACGGTGCTGGAGTTTCTCGTGCCATCCAACTTCTTTGCAGTCAGCACCTTACGTAAGGCGGCGGAGATTCTGGAGCAGGTCTGCCGCGAGCGTAAACTTGCCCGTGAATGCAGGGCGCTGGCGGAGGAGGTAGAGTCGGCGCTGCGCAAATATGCGGTGGTGGAGCACCCGGACTTCGGCCGCATCTATGCCTATGAGGTGGATGGTTTCGGAGGTGCCATGCTGATGGACGATGCCAACGTGCCCAACCTGCTGTCGCTGCCCTATCTGGAGTGTGTCCCGGCGGATGATCCAGTGTGGCAGAATACCCGCCGTTTCGTCCTGAGTGAAAGCAACCCCTGCTTCTTCAGCGGCAAGGCCGGAAGCGGCGTAGGCGGCCCCCATGTCGGCTATGGATGGATATGGCCGATGAGTATCATAATGCAGGCCCTAACTTCCACCGACGATGTCGAAATTGCCGCCTGCCTGCGTACTTTGCTGGCGACCGATGCCGGCACCGGATTCATGCACGAGGCCTTCTGGAAAGACGACGCCACCCGCTACACACGCAGCTGGTTTGCCTGGGCGAACACCCTCTTCGGGGAGCTCGTCCTGAATCTGTATGAGAAGAAAAGCCCCCTACTTGCAGAGCTTTTTCAGTAGGGGATAAAGCACTTCCGAATAGCGCAAGGCGCCTAAATCGGTGTGGTGGACATAGTCTACCGTAGCCTCGCCGTCGGTGCCGATAAGCTTTTTCCCAGACACATAATACAGTTTCTTGTAGCCGGCTGCCTTCAGGCGCTTGTACATGGTATGCTGTGCCTCGTTTTTCAAGCGGACACTTTCGGTAGAAGAGGAACTCAGCGCATCCTGGGAATAGGGTGCCTGCTCCACGAATACTATCGGCACGTCCGGGTGGGCATCCCTCAGGGTCTTCACGAAAGGCTCCATCCTTTCCAGAATCAGCTCCGGAGTGTCATTCGGAACGTTGTCCAGCACGAACACTGCGGGATTCTCCACCCTTGCCATCAGTTCCGAGATCTCCGGGTCCAGACGGGCGTTGCCGCTGAAGCCCAGATTCACCACCTCCCTGTCCAGCCAGCGGCCGAGTATGTTGGTGGCGGCCATCCCGGGGCGGGTGACGCATCCCCCCTGGAGTATGCTGGTGCCATACATCACCACCGGGGCCTTGCGGGTGCCGGCTTCTGCGGAGCTGAATCCTGCCCCTTCCTCAACCCCTATTTCAAGGGAAGAGATGCCATCATAGAGCGAAAGATACATCCGGAATTCCTTCATGCCCGGGTCCATGTCCTTGATCAGGACTCGGGTGGTCTCGTTATAGTCCAGCGCGGGCCTGGCGCTCCCTACGAAACGCCAGCCGTTGCCTATCTTCGCATAGAGGTCCACGCCGCGGGACCCTACCGATGCCATGTGGGACATGGTGAGTTTCTTGACGGAAGTCCAGCGCACGTGCACCACGGGTGAATCCGTGCTGAACTGCACATACAGCCCGGCGGCATCCTGGCCCAAATATTTCAAATCTTTGCGGGCCTTGGCATCGATATCTTCCGGGAAGCGGACATAATGGCCGTAGGTATTCTCGACGGCCTTGCCAAACACGTGCATATCTGCGGCATTGTGCCAGACCTGTGCGCCTGCCTGAAGGCTGCAGAAAACAAAAAGGGAGAGGATCAGTTTTTTCATTGCTTTCCAAAGACTATTTCAGTTGCTGCCTGGCGGAGTCTGACCGCAATGTCGTGGGGGACATCGCAATCCGCAGGGTTGTCCCCGAACGGCTCGCCGAAAAGGATAAGGTAGTTCACGCAGGCCTTCAGGTAGGAACCATAGCGGTTGGGGTGGTAATTGTCGGTGTAGAGCAGCCAGTTGTAGCTGCTGTTGAATCCGTAGTCGCTTCTGGCTTTGGCGAAGGCGAGTCCTATGGGCGACACGATATCCACATTCGGATCGGCCGCCGCAATATCGTTGGAGCCCTTCCACTGCATCTTGTCAAACTCCTCGAAACTGCCGAATCCCAGATAGTTGCCCACATTCTTGTAGGGATAAGACCATACGCTTTCAAGTATGACCTTGCTGTTCGGGGACTTCTCCTTGATGGCCGCGGACATCCTCTTGGTGAGTGCTAGAATCTGCTCGGGAGTATATTTTACATCCACCCCCTGGATCACCGAGGCGCTGCCTGCACCATATTCGGCGTGGAAGTAGGATCCGTCCTGTATGATGGCCTTGTCGTATCCTCCTTCGGCCACCAGGCGCTGCGAGAACGGCAGTTCGTCCAAATGGTGCTCGAACTCCTGGGAGCCCTTTACGTTGATGCGGACATCGGTCGCGTGGCCCTCCTGACGGCAGATCTGCTTCAGCTTGAAGGCTGAACCGTGATAGTATGTGAAGCTGTTGCCGAGCTGAAGGATCTTCACCGGAGTGGTTTCCTTGGCAGGAATTCCCGGGTAGGCCACTATTTCGCAGGAGCGGTAGGTGGTGCAGGGGAAGTTCATATAGGCGTTAGGAGTCGGCACCAGAGTTCCTCCGCTGCAGTTTATCTTGCCCACCGCCCTCAGGCGCATCTTCACGAAGGCGTTGTTGACAGCCTTGCTCAGGCGGAAGGTGGTGATATAGGTCCGGTGGTTCTTGCTGTCGTAGTCGTACACGTCCAGGGAGTATTTGACGTTGGGGTCTTCGGTGGCCGTGTAGCGTGGCTGGGCATTCCATTTGCCGTCATCCCAATACTCGAAGAGCCAGTACTTGGGCGTCTTGTTGTTATTGGTGTTGATGGTCACCATAAAGTCGATGTCGGTGCCTGCGGGCAGGCTTATCGTCGGCACGCTGAACTGGATGTAGTCTCCCTCATCCAAATTGCCTATGCTGATGTTCTGGGTGCCCGAAGGTGCCACGGAATAAACCAGCTTGTTGCCGGTGGTGCTGCCTGCGGAGATGTAGCCGACGCCGGGGGATGTGGAGGCGATGTCATCCGTTTTTACGGTCTCGGCGATGCCTTCCCTGAGCCAGCGCTGGCCGGCCGCGTTGCTTTCGGTGTAAGTGACACCTTTAGCTATCTCCCAGCGCGCCGGGAAGCCTTCCACATTGGCAGGGATGGTGCCCTGGCTGATGGCCACCGTCCTGGTTTCTCCGCCAGTCTCCTTGACGGTCAGGGTGCCGCTGCGCTGCTCGTCGATATTGCCAGTGCGAGGGATAATGGGGATGGACACACCCTTGCCTGCCTCCACTCCGGAGGGGATGTTCTCCGTTTTCAGCCAATCCAGGCCTTCGGCAGAGATGCTGACCGCCTTTTCTCCGGCGGATACATTCAGGATGGTTTGCGAGAAGCCCGTGCCGGGGAATGTAATGGTGCTTTCGCTGACCGCGAAGGTGCCGCCCTGGCCGCCCGGGATGTCTCCCTGGTTTTGGGGAGGATTGCCGCCGCCCACTATATTGCTTTCGTCAGCTAGATTAGCGTTGATAACACCTCCGTATTCGCAGGAAAGTATGGTGCCGTCGTTGTAGCCTGCGACAGAGCCGACATATAACTTGGTTCCAGGATCCGAAACGGTGGAGATAGTCCCCCTTCCTGTGCCGCTGGTCATTATAGAGTTTTTGAGCCGGCCGACAACACCACCTGCATATAATTCAGGAGGTACGTCAGAAGTGGAGTGGATAGAGGCTGTGATTACTCCTTGGAATGTATTACCACTAAAACTATCGATGGTGCCATAGTCATAACCCAGGATGCCACCTGCGTGAAGGGTGGCCGGGTAGGTACTGTTAGTGAATTCGTTACTAGCCTCTACTGCTCCGGTGTTTATGTTATCCTTCAGTTCAGACATCGCCCCGGCCATGCCTACGATTCCACCGGCATTCACTCCATAGAAGGTGGTGGAGGCGGAAGGGGTTTTGTTGTGCCCGGAAGAGGCAACAGTCATAACTACAGTACCTTCATTATTGCTAAAAGTAACCGCATTGTTGCCACCACCGGTCATAGCAGCACCCAGAATACCCCCGGCATTCTGAAAACGTGTGGAAGCTTGCTTCTCATGGTTGATCTCGACCTTCCCTTTATTATGGCATTGATTGATGATGACGCCTTCGGCATTCCCGGCAATGCCGCCAACATAGTGTTGATGTACAGCTTCGCTATAAACGTCTCCCTCGTTTTTACAGTCGGATATTTCCGGAATCACGGCATCAGCCTTACAGGCGACTTTCCCGATAATACCGCCGATAGCGAAAATGTCATTTTGTGTAGCAGTATACTCCTGGCGTATTTCCGCACCATTATAGCAGTTACATATCTTAAGTCTGCTGGTCGTGCTATAGATAAGTCCGACTATTCCTCCCAGCCCGTATTCGCTATGATTCTTGCTGTAAACCTTGCCGTAATTCTTACAAT
>DGUE01000003.1 GCA_002393895.1 Bacteroidales bacterium UBA4318 | reverse complement strand
TGGATGTTTTGACTTTCATATCGCGAAAAATTTTATTTGTACCTGAAAGATATTCTTCCTTTAGTTAAATCATAAGGTGAAATTTCAACCTTCACCCGGTCGCCCAAGAGGATATGGATAAAGTGCATCCTCATCTTCCCAGAGATGTTGCAGAGAAGGACGTGTCCGTTCTCCAATTCTACTTTGAACATCGCATTAGGAAGAGTCTCGATGACCGTTCCGTCCTGCTCGATTGCTACCTGTTTCGACATTAAAAATTCACTTTAAAATTTAATTGTACCGTCTTTTTCGATGTAATCAAACGTGGATAGTTGTTCAGCCTTGCCTTTTCTGACAACAACCGTAAGTTCGTAATGCGCCGCTTTTTTGTGATCGGCCGTGTGCACTGCCCAACCATTTTTAGCTAAATACACACCTCTGCCGCCTGCACAAATCATCGGTTCAATACAAATCACCAGTCCCTCGGGAAGGCGGGCGCCGTGGCCTTGGCGCCCGTAATTCGGGACGCCGGGAGCCTCGTGCATCTCCTTGCCCAGTCCGTGGCCTTCCAGCTCGCGGACCACCGAGAAACCGAACGATTCACAATACGATTGTACCGCGTGTCCGATATCGCCGGTTCTGTTACCCGCCACAGCCGCCTCGATTCCCTTATACAGGGAGGCCTTTGTCACATCCAGGAGCTTCCGGGTCTCGGCATCCACCTCCCCGACCGGGAAGGTGTAAGCCGAATCACCGTTGTATCCCTTGTACAAAGTTCCGCAGTCCACGGAGACGATGTCTCCTTCTTTGAGGGCGTAGTCCGACGGAAAACCGTGCACTACGACATCATTGACAGACATGCAGAGAGCTGCAGGGAAGCCCTCAAAACCGAGGAAACTGGGGATGGCACCGTGGTCGCGAATGAAAGTCTCAGCTACCCTGTTCAACGCATTGGTTGTCACACCCGGGGCAACGTGTTTACCGACTTCCGCCAGCGTCTTCGAGACGATTACGGCATTCTCGCGCAACAGTTCGATCTCCTCTTCGGTTTTGGGCCTAACCATCTTTGATGATATTTCAAAAAACTACATTCCGGAGCGTCCCGTCAGGCGGCCCGTTTTCATCAGACCGTCATAGTGACGCATCAGCAAATAACTTTCAATCTGCTGGAGCGTGTCGAGCACGACACCCACCAGGATCAGGAGGGAAGTACCTCCGAAGAAGCTCGCGAAGGAGTTGCCCACGCCCAGTACCATGGCTCCGGCAGGGAGGATGGCGATGATGGCGAGGCAAATCGCGCCAGGCAGCGTCACACGGTCCAGGATCTTGTCCAGGAAGGCCTGGGTGGCCTTTCCGGGCTTCACACCGGGGATGAAACCGCCATTCTGCTTCAGGTTCTCGGCCATCATCTGGGGATTGACCGTCACAGCCGTATAGAAATACGTGAAGATGACGACCAGCAGGCCGAAGATCAGGTTATACCAGAAACCGGTATAGTTGCCGAGCGCAGCCGCCAGACCTCTCGTCGCATCGAAGCGGGAGAAGATGAGCGGGAAGAGCATCAAAGCCTGGGCGAAGATGATAGGCATCACACCCGCGGCGTTGATCTTGATCGGCAGGTACTGGCGGACACCGCCGTACTGTTTGTTGCCGATCACGCGTTTGGCATACTGCACGGGAACCCGGCGGACAGCCTGCACGAGGGCGATCGTGGCAAGAATCACGAGGAACCAGGCCACCAGTTCGATGATGACGAAGAGGGCACCGCCGTTGGTGGTGGACAACTTCGCACCGATCTCGGAAACGAGCGCGAACGGAAGGCGGGCCACGATACCGATCATGANNTGAGCGGACCGCCCACGCCGTTGCCCTGGAACTTCTGGCCGAATTCAGCCACGAGGGCGTACGGAAGGCGGGCGACGATACCGATCATGATGATCAGGGAGATACCGTTGCCGACGCCGCGGTCGGTGATACGCTCACCGAGCCACATCACGAACATCGATCCTGCGAGCAGGATGAGGGTAGAGACCAGATTAAAGACGAAGTTGCTGTAACCGAGACGGTTCACTGCGACGAAAGCCTCGCCGGGAATCTGGTTGTGGATCTGGGCCATGTAGGCCGGACCCTGGATGCAGAGGATGAGGACGGTCAGATAACGGGTGATCTGATTCATCTTCCTCCGTCCGCTCTCTCCTTCCATCTGCAATTTGCGGAAGTAGGGAACGAACATACCGAGCAGCTGGATGACGATGGAAGCCGAGATATACGGCATCACACCCAGCGCGAAGATCGAAGCGTTACCGAAAGCGCCGCCCGAGAACATGTTCAGCAGGCCGACGAGGCCGTCCTGCGAACTCTGCTGAAGGCCGGCGAGGTTTTCGGCATCGATACCCGGCAGCACGATGAAGCAGCCGAGACGATAGACCAGGATGAGGAGGAACGTATATCCCAACCTCGTCCTGAGCTCTTCGATCTTGAAGATATTCTTAATGGTCTCGATAAATTTCTTCATCTCGATTATTCCGTTACGATAGCTTTGCCTCCGGCAGCCTCGATCTTGGCGATCGCGGTCTTGGAGAATGCATCGGCCGTGACGTTGAGGGCGGCGGTGATTTCACCATTGCCCAGAACCTTTACGAGATCGTTCTTTCCGGCCAGACCGGCAGCGACGATATCCTCAATACCGAGTTCATTCTTGCCAAGAGCAGCGGCCAGCGCCTCCAGGGCGGGCACGTTGACAGCCTTGAATTCAATACGGGTAGGATTCTTGAAGCCGAACTTCGGCAGACGGCGCTGGATAGGCATCTGACCACCCTCAAAGCCGATCTTGTGCTCGTAACCGGCACGAGCCTGGGCACCTTTGGTACCGCGGGTGGAAGTGCCGCCACGACCGGAACCCTGGCCACGTCCTACTCTCTTTCTGTTTTTGGTGGCACCCTTGGCGGGTGCGATAGTCTCAAGTTTCATCTGTTTACCTCCTCTGCTTTAGATTTCTTCAACCTCAACGAGGTGACGGACTTTGGCAAGCTGACCTTCGGTGATCGGGTTCTTCTCGATCTCAACGGTCTGGTGCATCCGGTGGATGCCGAGGGAAAGCAGGTTGGCCTTCTGGCGCTTGCTCTCACCGTTCTTGCTCTTGATCTGGGTAATTCTGTATTTTGCCATGTCGTTGTCCTCCTATCCGTTAAACACTTTGCTCATAGGAATACCGCGCAGACCGGCGACCGTATAGGCGTCGCGCATTTCGGTAAGGGCAGCAACCGTAGCCTTGACGAGGTTGTGAGGGTTGGAAGAACCCTTGGACTTCGCAAGCACGTTCTGGATGCCGGCACTCTCGAAAACGGCACGCATGGCACCACCAGCCTTCACACCCGTACCGGGGGCGGCCGGCTTCATAAAGACGCGGGAACCACCGAACTTGGTCTCCTGCTCGTGCGGGATGGTGGTATTGATGACCGGAATCTTCACCAGATTCTTCTTGGCATCCTCGACACCCTTCGCGATAGCGGCAGTGACTTCATTCGCCTTTCCAAGACCATAACCGACGACGCCGTTCTCATCGCCCACGACCACGATGGCCGCGAAACGGAAATGACGTCCACCCTTGGTGACCTTGGTAACGCGCTGGATAGCGACGAGGCGGTCCTTGAGCTCCAGGTCAGAGGTCTTCACTCTTTTTACATTTGTATTTGCCATAGTCTTTCCTGATTAGAAATTGAGGCCGCCTTCGCGTGCGGCATCTGCCAAACTTTTAACCCTTCCGTGGTAGAGATAACCTCCGCGGTCGAAAGACACGGCGGTAATACCCTTCTCCAGGGCGCGTGCCGCAACAGCCTTACCGACGATGGCGGCAGCATCAATACCATTCTTACCTTTGCACTCGGCGGCAAGGGCTTTGTCATTGGAAGCCGCGGCAACCAGCGTTACACCATGCTCGTCATCGATGACCTGGGCATAGATCTGCTTGTTGCTCCGGAACACGGCCAGACGGGGACGCTCCGGGGTACCGTTCACATGCTTGCGAATGCGGTAGTGGATCCTTCTTCTTCTTTCTTCTCTATTCAATGCCATAACTGTTCCTCCTATTATTTAGCTGATGCAGTCTTACCGGCCTTGCGACGGAGCTGTTCGCCAACGAACTTGATACCCTTGCCCTTGTACGGTTCAGGTTTGCGCATGGAACGGACTTTGGCAGCCACTTGTCCGAGGAGCTGCTTGTCGGCGCTCTTGAGAATGAGCACGGGGTTTTCGCCCTTCTTTACATCGGGGACCTCGGCCTTGATCTCGGGAGCGAGCATCATGTGAATCTCATGGGAATATCCGAGGGAGAACACGAGGAGCTGACCCTGGGCGGAAACACGGTAACCAACACCGACGAACTCCTGCTTGGTCTGGAAACCTTCGGAGACACCGACGACCATGTTGTGCACAAGGGCGCGGTACAGGCCGTGCATCGAACGATGACGGGGCTGGTCGGTGGGACGGGTGAATTTGATCTCGTTATCCTCAACGGTGATTTCGATATCCGGATCGACTTTCTGGGAAAGCTCACCAAGAGGGCCTTTCACCTTCACCACGTTGCCGGGGAGTATCTCGACACTCACCTTCGCGGGGATGACTACAGGCAATTTACCAATTCTTGACATACTATTGAATGGTTTTTAGATTAATAAACATAGCATACGACCTCACCGCCGACATTCTGCTCTTTGGCTTCCTTGTCGGAGATGATTCCCTTCGATGTGGAGAGGATGGCGATGCCGAGTCCGTTCAGGACGCGGGGCATCTCATCGACGCCGACATACTGGCGCATACCGGGAGTGGAAACGCGCTCAATCTTCTTGATAGCGGCCACCTTGGTCTGCGGATGGTACTTAAG
This sequence comes from Bacteroidales bacterium UBA4318, assembly GCA_002393895.1. Next base: position 870 of record DGUE01000003.1, on the reverse strand, counting down.
TGCGATCTTGATGGTGTTGAAAGGCTGGCCCTCGACCACCTTGTAGCTGAGGATGTAGCCCTTCTCGCACAGGATCTTGGTAATGGCAACCTTCATCTTGGAGGAAGGGATCTCGACGATCTTCTTACCTGCGAGATACGCGTTGCGGACCCTGGTCAGATAATCTGCAATTGGATCAGTCATTGTTTTGTCTGTTTTGTGGACCGGCGCCCGAGGACGCCCGATATCCGATTGTTAATATAAATATAAGTATAATTCTATTACCAGCTTGCCTTCTTCACGCCCGGGATGAGACCGTTGGAGGCCATCTCACGGAACTGGATACGGCTGATGCCGAATGCACGCATGTAACCCTTCGGACGACCGGTGAGGGAGCAACGGTTGTGCAGACGAACAGAAGAGGAGTTCTTGGGGAGCTTGTCAAGAGCAGCCCAGTCGCCAGCCTCTTTCAAGGCCTTTCTCTTCTCGGCATACTTAGCAACTAATTTCGCACGCTTAACCTCGCGGGCTTTCATACTTTCTTTTGCCATGTGCTATGTTTTAGTTATTGTGTTTCTTGAAAGGCACGCCGAACTCTTTCAGGAGGGCATAAGCCTCCTCATCGGTCTTCGCCGTAGTGACAAAGGTAATCTCAAGACCATGGATCCGCGGGTTCTTGTCGATATCGACCTCCGGGAAGATGATCTGCTCCTTGATACCAAGGGTGTAGTTGCCACGGCCGTCAAACTTCTCGGCAACACCGTTGAAGTCGCGGATACGCGGGAGGGAGATGCGGATCAGACGCTCGAGGAACTCGTACATCCGGACGTCGCGCAGGGTCACCTTCACGCCGATGGGCATGCCCTTACGGAGCTTGAAGTTGGAAACGTC
>DGUE01000143.1:581-3655 GCA_002393895.1 Bacteroidales bacterium UBA4318 | reverse complement strand
GCTCGACGCTGGTCTTGAAGATGAAGATGCTGACGGGAGCGGCCTCCTTGCAGGCAACTTCCTTGCCGGAGATGGTCTTGTTGGAGGTGCCTTCGGGGCTATGGGTTGCCTTGACGCAGAAGTCCATCAGCTTGTTGACACCGATATCCTTCTTTGCGGAGAGGCAGAAGACGGGCATGATCTCTCCCTTGGCGATGCCGAGCTTGAGACCGGTGGCGAACTCTTCCTCGCTGAGGGTGAGCTCGTCCAGATACTTCATCATGAGTTCATCGTCGGACTCTGCAGCCTTCTCCATGAGGGCCATGCGGAGTTCCTCGGCCTCGTCGGCATACTGTGCGGGGATATCGACGACCTCGAACTTGCCATTGGCATCCTGTGCGTGATAGTACTTCATGTCCACCACGTCGATGAAGCCCTCGAAGCCTGCGCCGGGGTTCACAGGGAACTGCACGAACGCTGCCTTGCTTCCGAATGCGGACTTGATGCTGTCGTGGGTCTGGTCCCAGTTGGCCTTTTCGTGGTCGAGTTGGTTGACTGCGAGAAGCAGGGGAACATTGTATTTTGCTGCCTGGCGGGCGAAGATCTCGGTGCCCACCTCGACACCCTGGGTGCCGTTCACAAGGAGGATACCGGTCTCACAGACCTTGAATGCCTCGACTGCGCCGCCGATGAAATCGTCGGAACCGGGAGCGTCGATGATGTTGAACTTGGTGTTCTTGAACTCGGCATAAAGGGCAGAAGCGAAAACGGACTTCTGGTTGGTCTGCTCGAACTCGGTGTTGTCGGAGACGGTGTTCTTGTCTTCGACTGTGCCACGGCGGTCAATGACCTTGCCTTCGAAGAGCATGGCTTCGGAGAGAGTGGTCTTACCGGACTTGGAACCGCCCAGAAGAACCACGTTGCGGATGTCTTTGGTTGAGTAATCTTTCATTGTATTGAGTTATTAAAATTTTCGCGCGTATGCGGGATAGCCTACAAAGTTAATAACTTTTGAAAGGATTGCAAAATTTCCGGGCCATTCATCCCCATTTCTTCGACAAGTTTTTCGTTAAGGTCGGAAGGGGAAGCCCCCAGGGCGGTGCAGATGTCGGTGAAGGTGACGGTTTCGTCTTCGTAAATGCGGTCGTCCAGCATCATGCGGGCGAACTCTGAATAAGCGGTGGCGATTGTCTTCATAAGCGTTCATTTTTGTGCTGCAAACATAACATCCTTGTACATTATTTGCAACGGTGCGGTAGGTACGAAGCGTGGGTAAAAACTGAAATTTTATGTTTGCGGGGGTTGTTTGTACAGCGGTAATGTACATTTGTGCTGCGGCGCTGTATTTTTACGCATTATTATGAGAGATACTTTTGCCTAAAACAATTATTTGGCACAATGGCAGAAGATTCATACTTCAAGAGAATCCAGAAACAAATGGGGGTTTCTCAGTCTGAAATGGCAGAAATGATGGGGGTCGCCAGGGGAACCCTCGTCAATCTGGAGAATGGCAAAACAGAAATCGTTACCGGAAGTGTGCTCAAATTCTGCAGGGCAACCGGAATATCTCTATTGGAAGTAATGGAAGCCTTGTTTCCGGAGTACTGCGGCGATCTGCTGAAAGAAGAAACCAAACATAAGGAAATACTGCGGCAGACCGTTGAAGAATACGAAGGCAGGCTCGCTGAGAAAAACGAAGAAATCAAGAGGCAGAAAGAGCTTAACAGTGCCCTGCAGCAGACTATCGACGTGCAGAAGCAGATGCTCGGCATGTACGAGCGCCAGTCCGCCAAAAATGACTAACTTTGTGGCTGATGCCACAGGTTCCTCACTTACTCCCTTTCCTCCAGGAAGGACGCCTCGAAGCGGGCTGCGATGAAGCGGGCCGCGGGCCCCTCGCCGGGCCGGTATATGCGGCAGCCGTAATCCTCACTCCAGACTTCCGTCACCCCCTTCTGAACGACTCCAAGCAGATGAGCGAAAAGGCGCGTTACGAGCTTCGCGAAGTGATTGAGTGTGAGGCGGTTGCATGGAAGGTGGAGGCCGTGCAGGCAGAGGAAATCGACCGCCTCAACATACTCTGGGCATCTGTTACCGGCATGCAGCGGGCAGTGCTCGGACTATCCGTAAAACCGGACTTCCTTCTCATCGACGGAAACAGGTTCCGGCCCTTCGAAGGTTACGGCCGGGACACCTATAAAACAGTGGTTCACGGGGATGCCACATACGCCTCCATCGCGGCGGCATCCGTGCTCGCAAAAACCTACCGGGACGACCGCATGAAGGCTCTCGCGCTGGAGTATCCGGGCTATGGCTGGGAGCGGAATATGGGCTATCCCACGCCCGAACATATCGAGGCCATCCGCCGCCTCGGCTACACCCCCGAACACCGCAAATCCTTCCACCCCGCAGCACTGGAGCCAAGCCTCTTTTAATATCGGCAATTCTTTATTATATTTGTAGGATTTATAGAAATCACGCAAATATGAAGAAGATATTCCTATCCCTTGCCTGCATCCTCGGCGCCCTTTCCGCCTGGGCAGACGAAGGCATGTGGCTCCTGCCCATGCTGCAGAAGTTCAACGAAGACGCAATGCGCAACATCGGCTGCCGCCTGACCGCCGAAGACATCTACAACATCAACCACGCTTCGCTGAAGGACGCCATCGTGCAGTTCGGCGGCGGATGCACCGGCGAGGTCATCTCGCAGCAGGGCCTGGTTTCCACCAACCACCACTGCGGCTACAGCAGCATCCAGCGCCTCTCCACCCCCGAAAAGAACTATCTGGAGGATGGTTTCTTTGCCAAGAGCCTGGACGAGGAAATCCCCGTTCCCGGCCTCAAGGTCACATTCATGAAATATATGAAGGACGTGACCGACAATCTGTCCAAGCTCGAAGGGGATGCATTCAAGGCCCAGCGCAAAGAGATCGAGGAGGCCGCAGTCAAGGCAAACCCCGGATGCACCGCAAGAGTAACATCCTTCTACGATAACAATGTCTGGTATCTGATTGTTTACCAGGTGTTTGAGGATGTGCGCTTCGTTGGCGCACCCCCGGCATCGATGGGAAAGTTCGGCGGAGAGACCGACAACT
>DGUE01000143.1:0-529 GCA_002393895.1 Bacteroidales bacterium UBA4318 | reverse complement strand
GACAACTGGATGTGGCCCCGCCACACCTGCGACTTCTCGCTCTTCCGCATCTATGCCAACTCCGACAACGAGCCGGCAAAATACTCTGAGGACAACAAGCCCTACACCCCGGTCAAATCCCTCAAGATCTCCCTCAAGGGCGTTCAGGAAGGGGATTTCACATTCATTATGGGCTATCCCGGACACACCCAGCGCTTCCAGACAGCAGCCGAGCTGCAGGATATGGTGGAGATCAATAACCTCCGCGTGGAAGCCCGCACCGTGCGCCAGAAAGTTATGTGGGATGAGATGATGGCAGACCCGGTGGTGCGCCTGCAGTATGCCGACAAGTTCGCCAGCAGCGCCAACGGCTGGAAGAAGTGGCAGGGCGAGGACCTGGCCTTCAAGAAACTTAACATCATCGGCCGCGAAACCGCCAAGGAAGAGGCCCTCACCAAGTGGATAGACAAGAAGAAATCCCGCCGCGAAGCCTGGGGCTCCGCCATCGGAACCATCGACAAGTATATCCAGAACAGGAAAGTATTGTACC
>DGUE01000136.1:5442-14566 GCA_002393895.1 Bacteroidales bacterium UBA4318 | reverse complement strand
TGACAATAGCGCAATGAATGTACCTTCCAGAGCGTTTTCTAATGTACCGTCTGTAACGGATTCAAATGTACCACTTCAGATGTGGTTGCTCTAAGGTTCTGCAAAGTTAGTTCTTTTTCTGGTTTTTCCGCCGCAAGGAGTCACCTTTGAGTTCTATCCGATGCGCGTTAGCGCAGAGGCGATCCATGATGGCGTCAGCCAGGGTTGGTTCATTGATATAGTCATACCACTTAGCAACGGGGAGTTGCGATGTGATGATGACTGATTTCCGCTGGTAGCAGTCCTCCAGGATCTGCAGCAGCGCGAGCCGCGAGTTGTTATCGAGCGGCTGTAAGCCGAAGTCATCGAAGATGACGAGGTCATTCCGTTCGATATGATTGATTACCTTCAAAAGACTTCCGTCAAGTTTAGCGAGCGCAATGCGCTCGATGAACTTGTTCATGGAGAAGTATTCAACACGGTGTCCCAGGAAGCAAGCCTGACGGCCAATGGCGCAAGCCAGGAAGGACTTTCCGCAACCGGTCTTGCCGTCAATCAATACGTTTTCTGCTCTGCCTATGAAGCTACAGTCTGCCAGTTTCAAGAGCATATCTTTGGAGAGATTACGCTCATTAGAACAGATAACATCTTCCATGACGGTGTTATACCGAAGCTTACTTGTTTTCAAGTATAACTCTGTCCGGCGTCGGTTGCGATATTGGCGCTCCGCTTCTGCCAGCCGGGCAACAAACAGGTCCAATGTGGGCCATTCGTTTACCGGCAATGCTTGGAGCCCTTTATAGCATTCAGCCATGCCCTTGAGTTTTAGATCTTCCAGTTGGAGGATGGTTTCTTGAGTGTTCATGTGTTTGTATTCATATGCGTGCCAGCTTTGGTTACTGATATTCGGATGCCCCACGAACATTGTCATTGGCGGGGATGTACGGTGTCATATTCGAGGACATTAACGGAAGCTCATCAAGGTTGCTCTTGAGTATAGCCTCTATACGTTTGTATGTTGATGCTGTCTTGGGTTCTATTCTTTGACAAGCTGCTTCTAACCGGTCTGCGCCATATTGAACGGCCAGTCTGAGAACGCCCTGGCAGGCCCGGTAGGCTTGCTGAACAAAGAGTGCAGATTTGAGGATGCAGTCAATGGATGCCCTTGTATTTGGCCCTATTTGACTGGCCTTAGACAACAAGTACGCAGCATTGATATCTTTGGATTTCAAGTAGGCCAGATGATTAGGTGGCATATGTTCCGCAATGGTTGAGTAACCTTCCGTATATAGCCTCTTGTGGGCGGCTATCCTGACAAAGTCCACCCAGACTTCAACCGTTTCAGCGTCGTAAACAACTTTGGCCTTTTTACCGACATACTGATAAGGGACGCTATAGAAGCGGATCTTGTCCACTTGGAAGTGATACGTGGTGTTGATGACTATCTCTTTTTCGTATTTGAACAGGAACCGAGAGGAAGGCAGAGGAAGCAGATATGGCAGTTCTTCCTTTTCGAACTGCTCCCGACGGCTATAGGTTTTATTCTTACGGTCACGGTTGTTGTACAGGTCATTCAACTCGTCCAACTTGCGATTGAGTTCTTCAATAGAGAAGAACGTTTCTCGGCAGATGCGGCTGTAGTAGTACCTGTAGGCCTGATTAACAAGGCTTTCCGCCGGCCCTTTATCACGGGGTTTTCTAGAACGGCATTCGTCCAGATCCGTCCCGTAATGAAGACACCACTGACTGGCAGCCTCGTTTAGCGTAGGCTCGTATCTGTTGGCTTTTTTGATCCATTGGCGCATGTTGTCTGTCTTGGATATCTCAGCAACGCCACCAAAGTATTCCACGGCCTTGGACAAAGCCTGGAACAGATATTCCATCTTGGCACTCGGCAACGCCGTAACGTAACTGAGCATTGAGTATGGAAGCACACATACCAGCACAATGGCGGGCACGGCCTCTCCAGTGGACTTGTCTACTATCCAGAGACCGTCTCCTGCGAAGTCGAACTGCATTTCACGACCGGGCTCGTAGACGTTGTGGTACTTGTAGTCGTGGTTCTTCTCATACTCCTGGATGATGGCCTTGAACTGCGTGTATCCGTACGGATTGTCCGTGGCTTTCTGGTAGTCAGCATACAGCACGTCATAGGTCATGTGCTTCCGCTTCATTTGCTGAGCGTACTCCTCCACGTTTTCCATCATGAAGGCGTACCTGTCAGCATCGCGGCTACGATGGCCGTCACCTTTGACCATGATAGCGTTCAACTCTACATCTTCCAGGTTTAGAAGATCAACCATGGCTTTCCCGGATGCCTCAGCCCGGTCCCGGTAAGCCCTTAGAGATGTGCGACTGATATGCAGCTTGCGCTCCATCTCCCTTAAGGAGGTTCCTCGAACGAACTCTCGAATGATTACTCTAATGTCCGTCATTGTTGCTTTTCTGTTTGCCATATCTTTGTGGTATTTGTCTTCTAACCACAAAGTTACATTTGTCAAACTTAAAGCAACCGATCTGAAGTTCCTGCCTAACCGCAGCTGGCACCGGTTAATACCGGCAGGGGGTACATTTGTTTCCGCTACGGGCGGTACATTTCAAAGTGATACGCCCGGTACATTTGTTTCCGCTATGGGCGGTACATTTGATTCTGATATACCCGGTACATTTGAAAGTGATACAGGGGGTACATTTAATCCGCTGCTATCACTTTAATGGGTTTCGAAATATACCCTCCAATCATATAAGGGGAAACTGAAACTTGCTTGACGCTGCCTTGGCGCAATCCGGCCCTTGGAGCGATTTCTATGACGGATGATGAAAAGTCCCCGTGATCGGCACCCACTCCACCGGAACGGAATATGCTTTCTCCGGACGTTGCGGGATTAACCGCCGAGAACAAGCCGAGAAGGTGCGAGTACGATGATAGCGGAACACCATTGAATTCTATCCTGTTGCTCCCGCCGTTGGCTCCGCGCACAAATAGACCCAAAGTTCCTTCTACACCCTGCGACACCCCTGGCATACTCGTTATGTGCCGGATTACGTCGGGCTCTCCTATCGCCGTGATGCTTTTGGCGGCCTTAATCGGGCTAAAGACAAAAACATTCCCCCGGTTCTGTCCGGAGTGCCCTGCCACGACAACGGCACTATCCAGCTGGGTGGGCGCTGAATTCTGGGCGGTTGCAAGAGTGCAAACCAGCAGAAGCGGAACTAGAATACAACTCCGCCAGTTTTTCATAATCAGTCTATTATCCATTCTTGAAAACCGGGGGTCTCGAATATACTTGATACGGGAAGATCCAGGTTCTCAATGCAAGTGTCGATCAGGAAATTGTACTGGAGCACATAATCATTGTATGCCCCAAAAATGCCAAGGCCGTTTTCGATATTGCAGAAAACCTCCGTTTCGTCGAACCAGGAAGTAGGGTCGTCCGTATCTATCATGGCCATAGCCCGTTTCAGGCTGCTTTTGAGGTATTTGTCGTATTCTTCAGAGGCGCTGCGAAAATATATGAAAGTATTTAGCAAATTCCCTTCTATGCAAAAATTGATATAGCCTTTATGGTTATATGTGGGCGCTATCCTTACATAGTGCTGATGCTCGCGCGTGGTGCCGGCCACGTAAGACGAATTTGAAAACATAATTTCCGTTCCTGCATTAAAGCTGTCGGCATATGGATGGTCGCTGCCGATAGAGCTTTCCATATAGTCATCGGAGCCGGCTTTTGGGTTGCGCCGGACATAGTCCTGGGTTTCATAATTAACTATAAAATGGAAAATCCAGAATGCCGGTCCCGGCTTGGTCTGCTGAAACAATCTGCGATGATCTCTATTGTCGCCACTCTTCATCCGCTCTATCGCCATTTTCTCCGGCATCGTGGTCGTCGCCGTGAGAACAGGCTCACCGGGAACACGGACCTCCAGCCTATACTCCTTTCCGGGTTCGGGGGTATATTTCAATTTCCAGTCCTGTTTGCCCTTTTCAAAGCGCCCTACCTCCAGGTCTTCACAATATAGGATGGCCTCGGCATCGGAAACCTTGTCGAATACGCTTGAGCCTACGGGTGAGTTATATGCAAGTGTAAGCACCTGCACCGTATCGGGGCAGAGAATACAGTTTGCAACAAGTTTGCGCGTATATTCCCTGTCGATGTCGAGTTTCTCCGAACATGCTACTAGTGAAACGAAACCGGTGAGCAACAATATGGAAATGAAGTGTTTCATCAGCGCAGTTTAAGGGTCTGTGTCGTATTGCTTAGAATAGTTCCGTTGCCAAGTTTGACTTCCACTATTATTCGTATCTCGGCAGGTGTTTCAACTGGAGGATTCGCAAATTGAAAGACACACCGACTTGACAACAGAGGCTTTAGCGAAAGGTAATCTTCGATGGTCATCCTTTCCGGCAAGTCGTAGAGTAATTCATAGGATGAAGAAGCAATACAATAGTTAGCAGCGGGTATGATTTCAACTGATGAGTTGATGCAGGTTCTTTCATCGTCGTCCAAATAGAAATTGATATCTGTCACCTGTTCCGGACAATATTTGAATTCAATACTGGTGTTTCTAATTTGTTCGTGCGAAAGAAGCCAGTCAAGCAGGAAATCCTCCACCCGTCCATACAAAAGAGGATCGGGGGAACACTCGTGACCGCCAAACCCGAGATCTATCCGAACTTCTTCCAGTGGAGTCGGGGATGTTTCTGAGATGGTATAGTAGGTTCCAGTCGTTAGCAATTCCCCAGTATCTGAAACGACGGTTGTCTCGACTATCCTTTGGCATGTAATCCAGGACTTGTCGGCGTCAAATGCTGTTATTATTATTTCTGGTGAATACTCCTGCTCCTTATTACAAGAAACCAGAGCGATTCCTGCAAAAAGAAGAAAGAATAGAATAATTCTATCTGAAGTCGAAATGAGGGAAATTATTTTCATACTTTACGACGCAAAGGTAGTATGAAAGCCTCATTTTTTCTAATTTAAAGTGTCATTCCAGCTTCCTGTAAGAAGTTGATAAACAATGTGTTATAAAATAAAAGTGTCATATGCTCTCGTGGAGGTTTTTTAGAGCCGTAGAAAGGTATCCGTTTTTTGTATCAAAACCGAGTTTTTTACGTATTTCGCTGCAGGTGTTACGGATGCTTTTCCTATCGAGTGTATATGAGATTTCCTTTTCGCTCATATCAAAAAGCATAAGGCAGCATACCGCAATTTCTGGATCAGTTAGTTTTTTTGCATCAAAACGGGAGTATAGTTTTGGACAGTTCGTGGCCAACAGAATTGTCAGGAGATGTTCAAAATCGTGGTTCCCCAAAGTCCTGCTCAATATCTTTGTGGATTTATCAAAGGAAGAATAATTCTTCCCTGCGTCCAAACCAAATTGAAGGAGCCTTTCTTTAATCCCATCAAGATTGTTTGTGTTCAGGATAGGCTGAAAGGTTTGATACTCTTTTTGTAAGGATTTGAAGTCTTTATATAATATTGAGTACTGGTACTTACGGCGCCGGTATTTTAAAATTATTGCCAAAACAAGAACTATCAGAAGAAAAATAGAAGACAATGACAACAATGCGATTCTTGTCCGTTTCAGTTTTTCCTTGAATAGGGCCTCTGATGATGATATTTTATAATTGGTGTTACGGATATCCGCGCGATCAAGGAACTTTACGTACTGCTCCATGTTCTTAAGAGCGCCTTCGTAATCTCCAATGCTCTTGTTGACTTTTGCACAAAAATAATTGAAAATGGCCAATTCATCTTCGTGGAGACTTGAAAGGTCGTGAAATGATTCCATGATAGTTTTGGCCAAGTCATAATCTCCACAAACTATACATGTTCGAAGGGTAGCAACGACATCAATTCTCTTTGAGTTATTTAAGTATTTTTGCAGATATAAATAACAACTATCGCGATTTACAGGAACAGATAGCGTGAAGAATGACATTTTAGTCCTTAAATAGAGTTGACGTTGAGGGAAATAAGTTTCCCCTCCAATAGTCAAATCATATTCCTTCAGATATTTTTCTGCTTCCTTTCTTGTGCTGGAAATTACAAGGCAGTTATTTGTACAATCCAGTAGCGCCGCTGCGTAATTAAAGGTGTCATTAGATTTTTTTGCATAATAGAGGGCTTTTTCCCCGGCATATAGAGTTTGACGCACTGATAGATTCCTGGAATAAATCCTTTCAAACGAAAAATACAGTCTCGTCCTGTATCTGTCGTCTGTGGCATTCATGTATTTCTCGGCCTGTAGGAAAGACTGCAATGCAGAAATGTAATCTTTCCCGTTTTCTTCTATCCGTCCGCGATAGTACCAGGTAAAAAATTTGTCGAGATTATTGAAATGGGGGTGCTGTGTGTAACGCCTGATGGCTGGTTGAAGGATGTCGAGATTGGCGGTGTCGATGTAATTCTTGTCCAGGGCCATTGTGTGCAACAAGGAATACTTTGCCCTGCAGTTGCTGCTTTTCAGGCTTAGCGTGTCAATGCTTCTTATTATTATCAGTGCGCTGTCGGGCTTTGTCTGGACAAGCGTTTCAAGATTGTTTAATTGCTGGCGCGTCTCTCTGTCCGTGCACGAAAGTACAGCGACCTGGCTGAGCACGAGTACAAGGATATATGCGAAACGCCTGCCCATAGGATTACCTCAGCAGATCTTCCAGCTGGATGCTGCCGGCGGTTTTGTCGTCGCGGTATTTGACGATGACGGGGCAGTAGAGGTGAACGCCGGCTTCAGCGGCGGGGCCTTTGGCGATGGGTTTGCTGCCGCTGACGACCACCGCGTTGCGGGGAACGATGATGCGACCATCCTCGTTGCGGCGGATGAATTCGCCGTTAACCGCATCGTAAATAGCTGTAGATGAAGTGATTATCACGCCGCTGGCGATAACCGCACCTTCCTGCACGATCGTGCCTTCGTAGATACCGCAATTGCCTCCCACGAATGCTCCGTCCTCGATGATAGTCGGGGTTGCTCCGGCAGGTTCCAGCACTCCGCCAATCTGCGTTGAGGCCGACACATGCACATTCTTCCCCACCTGGGCGCAGGAACCGATGGTCACGTGGGAATCCACCATCGTGCCGCTGTCTACATAGGCACCTACATTCACGTAGGCCGGAGGCATGATGATGCTGCCTGGCGCCATGTAGGCCCCGCGGCGCACGGCACTCCCGCCCGGGACCACGCGCACGCCGTCCGCCGGGGTGAACCTCCGCACCGGGAAAGTGTCCTTATCCAGGAATCCACCGCCCATTTCCACTATCTTGCCAAGCTTGAATCCGGCAAGAATCACCTCTTTCACCCAGGAATTCACCACCCAGGCGCCATCCTTTTTTTCCGCGACGCGGAGCTCGCCCTTCTCCAGGGCATCCATTACTTCGTTGAAGCGTTCGAGGGATATTTCGCTCATAACAGTCCGAGGTCTTTAAGTGTTTGTGCCATAATGGTTTCCGTTTCGGCCAGCGCCGGCACCAAAGGCAGGCGCAGGGAGTTCTCCATAAGCCCAAGCAGTGCCATTGCGGCCTTTCCGGGGATGGGGTTGGGCTCGATGAACAGGTTCTTGAACAGGGCGCCCATGGCCTTGTCCATCTTCCCAGCCTCCTCGAATTTGCCGTCCAGCAGGGCGTGGGTGAACTCCGCCATCAGGGCTGGGGCGACGTTGGAGGCAACGCTCACCACGCCGGCGGCACCCTTCTTCATCAGCTCGAAAGTGTCGTCGTCGTTTCCGCTCAGCACCGCGAATCCTTCCGGCGCGCCCTTCAGGATTTCCTCTATCTGGGGAATCTTGCCGGAAGCCTCCTTCACCGCCACTATGTTTGGAACGTCCGTGGCGAGCTTTAGGGTGGTTTCCGCCTCGATGTTGGAGCCGGTGCGGCCGGGCACGTTGTAGAGGATTATGGGTTTGTCGGTCTCGCCGGCGATGGCCTTGAAATACTCATACATCCCCCTTTGGGGCGGTTTATTGTAGTAGGGGGCCACCACCAGGAAGGCATCTGCCTCATTCAAAAGGCGGATGTTGGCGATTGTGCCCGTGACGCTGTTGGTGCCTACGCCAACCACCACCGGCAGGCCGCCGGCATTCTCGCGGGCGCAGTGGTAGACATCCAGTTTCTCCTGGTCGGAAAGGGTGGGAGTCTCTCCCGTAGTGCCCAGCGGCACCAGGAAATCTATTCCTCCCTCCACCTGCCTCCGGACGCATCTGCCGAAGCAGTCGAGGTCTACTTTTCCATTCTTGAACGGGGTGAAGAGCGCCGTTCCGCAACCTTTGAACTTTAGCATATGATGAGATCTTTGAATTCGTGTACGCCGTTGAGGCCCTCGGTCATCTCCGCGGCCACTACCGCTCCTTCTGCCAGCCCCTCGCGGGAGAAGGCTTCGTGGGTGAACTCCAGCCTGTCCACTCCGGAGCGGAATTCCACAGTATGGATGCCCGGAACTTCGCCTTCCCGGAAGGCTTCGATGTCCGGCTTCACCCCGAGGGCGTTTTCTACTAGCGCTCCGAGGCTCTTGGCCGTGCCGCTGGGGGCGTCCAGTTTGTGTATATGATGGGTTTCGCTGATGTGCGGGATGTAGCCGTGGCCCTTCAGTATCTTCGCCGTCTTTTCTACCGCGGCGAACAGGGCGTTCACACCGAGGGAGAAGTTGGAGGCATAGATCATCGGGGTGCCCTGCTTCTCGAACTCTGTTATCACCACCGCCTGGATATCGTTCCAGCCGGTGGTACCCACCACGGCCGCCTTGAAGTTGGCCGCGATGAACTTGTAATTGGCTTTGAAGGCATCGGGCGTGGTGAAATCTATGCACACGCACTCCTTTGCCAGAGCCTGGGGCGTTGCGCAAATATCCTCGCTCGCCATCGCCAACTCGATGCCGTGCTCCTTGAGCTTCTGCTCCACCATATGGCCCATACGGCCGTATCCGCTGATTATTGCTTTCATACTCTTACAAAACTACTGCATTTTTCGGTTAATGCAATGAAATCCTCCACGCTGAGTCTTTCGGCGCGCAGGTCGAAGACCGGATCTGCAACAAACTCTGCAAAACCGGGTTTTTCCGGGTCCAGCATCGGCTTCAGCGCATTGCGCAACGTCTTCCGCCTCTGGTTGAATGCCGTCTTGACCACGGTCTTGAACAGTTTTGAATCTAC
>DGUE01000136.1:0-5353 GCA_002393895.1 Bacteroidales bacterium UBA4318 | reverse complement strand
CGTTGCGACGCAATCTGATAACGGCCGAGCGGACTTTGGGCGGCGGCGCAAAAGCCCCCGGCTCCACCGTAAACAGATACTCGATATCGTACCAGGCCTGCAGCAGCACGCTCAGAATCCCGTAAGTCTTGCTTCCGGGCCCTTCGGCGATGCGTTCCGCCACTTCTTTCTGGATCATGCACACCACCTCCGGCACGCGGTCGCGATCGTCCAGTATCTTGAAAAAGATCTGCGAGGAGATATTATAGGGAAAGTTGCCGATTATGCGGTAGGGGCCGTCGAAAAGGTGGTGGATGTTCATCTTGAGGTAGTCCCCCAGGAACAGCCGGCCTTGCATCCCGTTGAAGTGGGTCAACAGATAGTTCACAGACTCGTCGTCCAGTTCTATCATCTTCAGGTCGATGTCTTCGCGCTTCAGCAGATACTGCGTGAGGACGCCCATCCCCGGACCTATCTCCAGGACCCCTCCGCGCAGGCTATCGCCGGGCTCCAGCGCGGCCACGATTCGCTGCGCTATCCCCTGGTCCACCAGGAAATGCTGTCCGAGTGCTTTCTTTGCCCTGACTTCCATACTATTCTTTTTTACGTGCAAGCACCATTCCGGCCACGGAGCCCAGTGCGAGCAGGATCAGCAGTATCGAGCAGGTCCGGGACAGGGCCGCTCCGCGGGCGTAGGATGCCGGCTCAAAGCGCATCTCCAGAGTATGCTTGCCGGCAGGTACGACCGCGCTGCGGAGCACCTCGTCGCTCAGGCTCATCTCCAGTTCAGAACCATCCTCCAGGCGCAAAACCCATCCGGCGGGATACCATACTTCGCTGAAAACCAGCTTCTTATCCTGCGTGGCGGAATAATCGTAGCGTAGGCAGTTGGGAGCATAGGATGTCAGCCGCACGAAGTCTCCGGAGCCATCTTCCTCGCTGCCGGACTCCTCGAACCAGGCATTCCCCTTCGCAAACGGGTAACGCAGTGGCGCCGCTCCGCCATCGATAATAATATAGCGGCAGTTCAGTTTCGCCAGGCCCTCCAGATACGGCATCGCCTCCTCCGCTTCAGCCAGCGTAGAAACACCCCGCAGGGCCCCCGTCAGCTGCTGTATCTCTTTTTGCAGATGACTTTCGATGTATTCCTGGTAGATCTGCAATTTTGCAGGGGAGTATCCTCCTATGTTCTTGTGCCAGAAGGAAGGATGCGAGTCGTTGAATACGTTCACGGTCAGGTCCAGCACGCGGTACGACGGGTCGGTGTCCGCCAGGATGGCCTTATCTGCCGGCCTCTGGTTGAACTGGGTCATGAAGTTCCTGGGAGTGACGAAATCGTCGGCCCGCAGGTAGCGCTTGCCCACTGCAAACATGTTGAAAAGCACCAGGGCGCAGACACAGAGGGCGGCGGTGACGCGCTTGCCGAGTACCTCCTGCTTCGCTGCCCAAAGCAGAAGACCCGCTGAGCCCAGGATAAGCCAGAACGAGGCGAGCGCATCTTTCCTGAGCAGGCTGATGCGGTCGGCCACAAGGGCGTCCGCCAAGGCCCCCTGCATCCCTGCATCGGATGCGCCGGTAAAACTTCCCGCCAGGCCGGGGAACAGCCAGAACAGGAAGCAGATGCCGCCGGTGAGCGCGAAGGCGAGAAGCCCCTTTCGCCGGAGGGTATCGAAGCCTATCTCTCCGCGTACCAGGCTGTTAAGGAAGATGAATCCCAGCAGCGGCATCGTGATCTGCAGCACGCAAAGGGCCATCGAGACCGTGCGGAATTTATTATACAGGGGAAGATACTTGAAGCAGAGGCGGGTGAACCACATGAAGTGGTGCCCCAGCGCCAGGAAAACGGCAAACAGGGTAACCGCCAGCAGCCACCAGCGCTCCTTCCCCTTGTAGCAGAAGAGCCCGAGGAGAAAGAGGAAGATGGTGATGCCGCCGATGAACATAGGCCCGGCGGTGAAGGGCTGGGGCCCCCAGTAGAGAGGCAGTTGCCTGCTGATCTGCTTGAGGTTTGGCTGCCCGGCGCGCTTCAGGAGTTTGTAGGTTTCAGACTTGGGCCCGAGCGCCCCGGCAGATGCCCCGCCATTGAAGTTGGGGATCATCAGGTTCGGCAGTTCCTCCCAACCATAACTCCAGGCAGTAGCGTAATCCAGGTCCAGACCCTTGGTTTCTCCCGACGTTGACCCGCCGCGCATGGAGTAGGGGGTGTATTCGAAAGTGGGCAGAAGTTTGGATGCGTTCGTCCCTATCCCTGCGAGCCCGAGCACCAGTAGCAGCGCCGAGATGGCGAAGAATCGCCCGATTGCCGCCCTGCGTTCCTTATCTGTCAGCAGCCAGATGAACACCGTGACCACGTAGAAGAGGATGATCAGCGCAAGGTAGTAGGATATCTGCGGATGGTTGGCCTTGACCTGAAAACTAACGGTCAGCCCGAACAGGGCGGCTCCTAGCAGGGCCTGCGGCAGTTTTTTGGCAACAGCGGATTTATACGCGAACACCAGCGCCGCCAGCACCCATGGCATCAGGGCGATTGCCTGCATCTTGGTATTGTGGCCTACCTGTATTATCTGGAAATTGAATGAACAGAAGGTGATGGCGATGGCTCCGCCTGCAGCAATCAGGGGATTCACCCCGAAAGCAAGCATCAGCAGGAAGCCTCCCAGAAGCGACACGAACAGCCAGTTCGCAGGGCGCTTCCCCGCCATGAGGCCCTTGTAGAGAGGCCAGGTCCAATCGCCTTCGGTAGAAGATTCGATGGTGGTTGTGGGCATGCCCCCGAACATGGATTCCGTCCAGGCTGTCTTGTCGTCGGGATGCTCCTTGTTCCACTGAAGCATCTCCTGAGCCATTCCGCGCCATCCGGAGATGTCGGACTGATTGACTATCTTTCCGCTCAGTACCTGGGGCACGAAACCGTAGGCCAACACCAGGAAACCAATGATTATCCCTATGTAGATTATCAGTTTCTTTTTCATATTCTACAAATTTAACAAAGAAAACGATATCTTTACATACAAAGATTCTCAGTCTTGCGCTATTATCTGTTAGAATGGACTTTGAACCACATATTGCATTCGTAACCACCATCTGCCGTCGTTATCTGGAAAATAATGACGATGTGGCAGACGCGGTACAGGACACTTTCGTACAGGCGGCGACCTCCTTCGGCCGTTTCCGTCACCGCGGCGAAGGGTCCTTCCGGGCCTGGCTCGCAAAGATAGCCATGACGGTGTCGGTGCGTATCCTGCGAAAAAAGGGACGCTTGTCCAATCTGGACTGTGCGGACGAACCCTCTTCGAGCGAAGAATCGGCCCCGGATTATATGAAAGTGCCGCCCGAAGAGCTGTACAACATGATACAGAGCCTTCCGGAGGGTTGTCGTACGGTGTTGAACCTGCACGCCTTTGAAAATAAAACCCATAAGGAAATCGGCAATATGCTTGGGATAGACGAAGGGACATCGGCATCGCAGTATCATCATGCCAAATTGCTGCTGGCCCAAAAAATAACCGAGTATCTAAGGAGGATGAACCATGAATAAAGACTGGGTGGAGTGTCTCGCAGACGCCCACAGACAATACACAACAGAAATCAGCGAGCTTGAAATGAAAACGCTTGTTTCCGGAATTAAACGCTCCGTGCGCAGACGCCGTACAGGCAGGGCCCTTGCCTTCGCTTTCCCGGTGCTGGCAATGGTGTTCCTATTCACTTTTTCCACTCCGCCTTCCATATTCGAACTGTACCCGGAGCCAGAAAGAGAAGGCAGCGAATTATTAATCGGAGGAGGTCCCGGTTCAAAGGAGGAAAAACCGGTTCATTCCGACAGTACCTCTGTAAAACCCCGGTATCTGATGTCGGGAGAAGAGAAAGTCGCGGTGACCTTGGATTCAATCCGCTGCCGTTATGGTATGAAAGTGACTGTCCCGCGCGGGTGCAAGGCCGAGTATATCGATAGGGGAGGTTTCTGGATGCCCAATGAATCGATGGGTGGTAGCTGGAGTCCCTGTTTTTGGGCAGAGATTGCCATCGCAAGCCGCAACGAGAAGTGCTTATTCCTCATGGACCATACCTATTACTACAACCCCAGGAATATTGCAATCGAACGAAAAACAGGGAATAAATTCGGGATGCGCCGTGAGATTCTGTGGGTTTTCCGAGGCATAAAAAAACGGAAGACGCGCAGCGAAAAGGATTTCCCGGCAGACTTCCGTTATAAAGAATACCTTTCGGAACTCCCTGCCTCCATGTTCGGGGCGGATACTGTCTACACCTATAAAGTGCCAGCAGGCCGTACGGCTTTCTGTTACATGTTCCCCGGTGATACGGCAAACATTGGTATGAAAATGCCGAAGTCCCGTCTTGAATCCATGCATCAGGAAAGATTCCCGATACTAAGGCGCTATTTCTTCATAAAAGAAGGGCATATCACCTACAGCGTACTTGCAATGATGACCGAGCGTGCCGACGCGCATCTTCCACGATACGAAAAAATGCTGGCTAAGGTCATTCATTACGATCCTACCCTGCAGTATGAAGATTTATCTTGGTATCTGACGCCGGAAGCCGAAGCGATTTATCGCCACAGGCAGGATTCGATCCGCGCAGAGGCGAAAAAGATTCAAGACCGCATCAAGGCGTTGAAAGGGTTAAAGTAGTTCTGCAGGTCCGGTGAGGTAGATGCTGCTGAAAGATGCAGGTCCTTCGGGGATGAAATCGACGCTGAGGATATCCCCACGCCTTGCCTGCAGACGGATACTGATTCTTCCGGATTCATCGTCGCTGCCATTCTGAACGGAGCCAAGGAATCCGGCGGCAATCGCCGCGGCGGTGATTCCGGTCCCGCAGGCCAGCGTTTCGCCTTCCACGCCCTTCTCGAAAGTGCGTATCTTAAGGCTGCCGTCCGGAAGCTGCTGAACGAAGTTGATGTTCGCTCCTTCCGGAGCAAAGGCCTCGTTCCAGCGCAGCGCCTTCCCCTCCGTGGCCACATCTATCGCGTCCACATCCTCCACAAATTTCACAAAATGCCTCGTTCCCGTATTCAGAAAATATCCGCCCAGCACTTCGCTAACCCCCTCTACGTCAATCATTTTCAGTTTCACCGTCCATGCTGCGGAAGCGGTTGTGGACAACCCTTGGCGGGCGTGTCCACCCCCGGACACGGGCAGGGGGAGGGGCCCATCGTAGATGGGAGGGGCCGTAGTGAGCGAAGCGAACGAAGTCCCGCCAGAGGTTGTACCACAACCGCTTTCTGGGCGGGAAAGGATTTCTGCAGTGTGCAGGCCGTCGGGGGCGAGGAAGGTGTAGTGGTCGGGGGTGGAAGGAGCGATGCCGAGCCAGTCGGCGAAGGCCACTATGCAGCGCCCGCCATTGCCACACA
>DGUE01000056.1:4445-5232 GCA_002393895.1 Bacteroidales bacterium UBA4318 | reverse complement strand
ACGGCCCTGCGGCAGGATAGCCGGTGGGGAACAGCGCCACCAGGTCCCAGCCTTCCATCTCCTTGGGGAACATCGCCTTCACGGCGGCGGCATCGAACGAGCCCACCCAGCAGCTTCCGAGCCCCAGGTCCTGGATCTCCATCATCAGATGCGTGGCAGCGATGCAGGCATCGGTCTCCGCCCTGTTCTTTCCGTCGATTTTGCTCACCCAGGCCTGCGAGGGGCTGCCGGCCACCACGAACACCAGCGGCGCATCGAACAGGTACTTGGTAGTAGTTGCCAGCTTCTCCAGAACTTCCGGGCGGCGGGCGACCCATATCTTCACGGGCTGCCTGTTAACTGCCGAAGGAGCGAGCCTTGCGGCCTCCAGAATCTTCTGCACCAGTTCTTCCGGAACCGGTTTCTTCTCAAACGCCCGGCAGGAGTAACGCTCCTCCGCGAGCTTCAAAAATCCAGTGTTTGCCATAATATCAGAAGTATTTTTTCTCTTGTCTGTTAAGTGCGATAAAGATAAACAACATCACCGTAAATCCCCACAGCGAAGACCCGCCGTAACTCAGGAACGGCAGCGGGATGCCTATCACCGGCATCAGACCTATGGTCATCCCCACATTAATGAACAGATGCATGAACAGGCACGCCGCCACGCAGTAGCCATATATCCTCGTGAAGGCTTCCCGGGCGCGCTCGGCATCCCGGATAATCCTCGCGATAAGTATTCCGTACAGCACCAGTACCATCAGGCATCCGAAGAATCCCCACTCCTCTCCAACCGTGCAGAAGATGA
>DGUE01000056.1:0-4380 GCA_002393895.1 Bacteroidales bacterium UBA4318 | reverse complement strand
AGAAGATGAAGTCGGTGCTCTGCTCCGGCACGAAGCCGCCGGTGTTCTGCGTGCCGTGGGTGAAGCCCTTGCCGAAGAAGCCGCCAGAGCCGATTGCAATCATCGACTGCCGCACGTTGTAGCCCACTCCGTGTGGATCGTCCTTCATGCCCAGCAGCACCTCGATGCGAAGCCGCTGATGGTCTTGGAGCACCTTGTTGAAAGCGAAATCCGTCGAGAACACCAGCCCCGCGAATACCACGACTCCCAGCAGCAGCATCCTTAAAGAAAACCTCCTCTCCCGCGAGAGGGGACGGGTCTGCCTCAAGATGTACCACAGATACAGCAGCCCTATCGCTCCCAGCACGGCGAGCGACACCCAGACGGAAGTCTTCAGCGTGAGGATGAACATCACGATCGCCAAACCTATCAGCGCCAGGAACACCCCGGGAAGGCCCTCCCTGTACAGCACGAAAAGCATGCCCACGTACACCAGCGCCGAGCCCGTCTCATTCTCTGCCAGGATGATCAGCATCGGGAGGCCGAGCACCACCGCCACCTGCCAGAAATCCTTCCACTTGCCCATGGAAAAGCCCTGACGGCTCATCAGCGCGGCCAGCAGCAGCGAGGTTGTAATCTTCGATATTTCAGCAGGTTGGAAGCTTATCGGGCCCACCGAGAACCAGGAATGCGAGCCCTTGTGCTCGGAGCCCAGGAATATCACCGCCACCAGCAGCACCACCACAATCAGGTAGCCCGGAGTGGCCAGCACTTCCCACAGGCGCGGATTCACCACGAAGAGGATGACCGCCGCCAGCGCGAACGCCGTCAGTATCCACACGAACTGCTTGCCGCTGCGGAGCGAGAAGTCCAGCGGCGAGCCCATGTCCGGGGTGTGGATGGAGGCATACACGTTCAGCCAGCCTATGAAGACCAGCAGCAAGTAGATGGCAATCAGCGTCCAGTCTACCGAACCACGCAAACCCCTGTCAGTTCCCTGCAACATTGAACCTTGCCTCCAACATTCGTTTTTCCAGATCCGGCCGCACCGTGCCGCCGGTCAGGTATTTCTCTATCAGCAGCGATGCCAGCGGGCAGGCCCAGGAGCCACCCCATCCGGCATTCTCTATATATCCCACCACCGCGATTTTAGGATTCTCCCGCGGTGCGAAGCAGATGAATACGGAGTTGTCCGCTCCGTGGGGATTCTGTGCGGTGCCCGTCTTGCCGCAGATGTCCAGCCCGGGCACGGCCGCAAGACCCGCGGTTCCGCCGGCTCCTGGGGCGGCATTCACCGCCATCCACATCCCTCCTATCACCTTCGAAAAGTGAGAGGTGTCCACCAGGGTATAGTGCTTCTCGCGGAAGCGCTCATCTATCTCCAGCCCTTCGGAGTCCTTTACTATGTGAGGGATGCGATACCAGCCGCGGTTGGCCATGATTGCCGCGAGATTCGCGATCTGGAGGGGCGTGGCCCCGATTTCTCCCTGCCCGATGGAAAGTGATATCACGTTCGAAGTGCGCCAGCGGCCCTTGCCGTAGCGCTTGTCGTAGAGTTTAGAGGTGGGAATGTTTCCACCGAGTTCGGAGGGGAAGTCGCTTCCCAGCTTCTGCCCGAAGCCGAAACTCAGCACGTAGTCCCGCCACTTGTCGAACTCCTCGTTCACGGTGCCGTCTTCCGGCCGCTCCAGCAGGTTCTTGAGCACGTAGCAGAAGTAGGCGTTGCAGCTCATCATCACCGCCTCCTCGAGCCTAAGCGGGCTGCGATGCCCGTGGCAGCCAAGCTTGCGGGTCTTGGTATAGGCATAACCATGGTTGCAGGGATACTGGTACCAAGGCTCCAGCACCCCTTCCTGAAGGCCTATCAGCCCGTTCACTAGCTTGAACACCGAACCCGGAGGGTAGGATGCCTGAACGGTGCGGTTGAACATAGGCCGGCCGGGATCCGCCGCCAGCCGTGCGTAGTTCGCACCCATATTCGAAAGCACGTCCACGTCGATACCCGGGCTGGACACCATCGCCAGAATCTCTCCGCTGGAGGGCTCCAGGGCAATCAGGCTGCCCTTCTTTCCCTTCATCAGCTCCTGCCCGTACTGCTGCAGGTGCGCATCGATCGTGGTTACTATGTTCTTGCCGGGAACGGCCTCTTTGTCGAATTCCCCGTCTTTGTAGGAAGACTGCACCTTGTTGCGGGAATCGCGCAGGAACACGTGGTAGCCCTTCTCTCCGCGCAGGTCCTTCTCCCGCGCCGCCTCGAGGCCTGTCTTGCCAATATAGTCCCCGCTCTTGTAGGCCTCGGGCTCCTTCTGTATATCCCTCTCGTTCACCTCGGAGACGTATCCCAGCAGGTTTCCGCCCGCATTGAAGGGGTACTCCCGCACCGTGCGGACCTGCCCGCGGAACCCAGGGAAATCGTAGGCCCTCTCAGCGAAGCGCATGTATTTCTCTACGCTCACCTGCTTGGCGAACTGCAGGGTCTGCCAGCCTATGCGGGATCGGTATTTCTTGTAGTAGGCCATCTGCTCCCGTATCCAGAGGGTGTCCAGGTCGAGGGCCTGCGCCAGGGCCAGGGTGTCGAAGGCCTGCACCTCGCGCGGGGTCACCAGGATGTCGTAGCAGACGCGGTTTCCCACCAGCACTTCCCCGTTGCGGTCGTAGACTATGCCCCGGGGCGGGTAGATGGTGTGGTAGACCATGGAATTGTTGGCTGCATCCCGCTTGTAGGAATCGTCCACAATCTGTATGGAGAACAACCTGATCAGAAGGATCAGGATGACGGCCCACAGGCCGATGATGAGTTTATCGCTGCGGCTTACCTCCATCTGTCAGCCTCCCTCGGAGCCAGCACTCCGGCAATATAGAACGACACAGGAGTGCTCAGGGCAACAGAGAGAAACATCCGGAGAGCTATGAACCCGCCGGAACGCGTGCCGGCGCAGTCTACCGGGATGTAGATGAGGAAAAACAAAGTGGTGGCGAGCAGGATGGCGAGCAGCACCTTGGCCGGCCCCTGCTTGTGGATCGAGATGTCTTCCTGCCTGGAGAGCAGTTCTGTGCCGAACACGAGCCGTATGAGGGCGTTGCGTGTGAACGCTACCGGCAGCAGTGCGCATATGGTAAGCCCCAGGACTCCGTCCGTGAAGAAGTCCACCGCGAACCCTGTCAGGAAGGCCGTCACCAGCACTCCGGGGGTGCTGAGGGTGATGGGAAGGCTCAGTATCATCACCGGAAGGAAGCACAGGACCACATACTGCGAAAGGTTCAGGAGCCCTCCGCAGATGATCTGGATAACCAGAAGGACCAGATAGGTGAAGATGTAGCGCTGTTTCATTGCACCGCCTCCTTTTCAAGTTCTTTTATCTCTTCCCTGTCCAGATTCTCGGTTATGATTACGTAGCGCAGTGCGGAGAAATCCTGGAACAGCTTGACCCTCACTTCGTTGGTGCTGCCGTCCACTTGGCGTATCCGGCCGGTGATGCCTATGGGGATGTCCGGGGGGAAGACGCTGGAAAAACCGCTGGTCCACACAGTGTCTCCCGGCATGATTTCGTGATGGAGCGGCAGATTCTTCATGATGGCACCGTCGCTATGGGTGCCGTCCCATTCAAGGGGGGCAACCAGCCCGGTGAGGCCTATGCGTGCGCTGACGCTCATCTTGGTGTTCATCAGCGTGATGCCGTAGGAAAAACGCTCTCCCACCGAGTTGACCACACCGACCACACCGCTGGTGGTCACTATGCCTGTCTGCGGCTTCACTCCGTCTTTCGAACCCTTGTTCAGCACTATGTAGTTGTGCTGGGAGTTGCGGCTGGCCTTGACTATTGTGGCGGGGATCATGCGGAAGCGGCCCACCCTGCTGTCGTAGAGATGGTTCTCCCGGTAAGACAGGTCTCTCTGCCCCTGCTCCCACACTTCTCTTACAAGCTCCAGGTTCTTGGCGGCCAGATCCTTGTTCTGCCCATCCAGGGTGAAGTAGTTTCGTATCTTCTCGCCCGTGCCCCATATGGCGGCATGCACCCGGTGGGATGCGCGGTTGATCCAGATATTCTGCAGGGAGGAGGTGTGGCTCAGCATAAGGATCGCGGCAATCTCCAAAAGCAAGAAGACTGCCGCGCTGACCAGAAAGCCGAATCTCTTTCTCCCTTCGGCCATGGCGCTATCTCATCAGGAAGGGATAGCTCTCGGTATTCTTGAGTGCCATGCAGGTGCCGCGACCGACAGCATGGAGCGGATCCTCTGCCACATGGAAGGGGATGTTGACTTTGTCGGTGAGGCGCTTGTCGAGGCCGCGCAGAAGGGCGCCGCCGCCGGAGAGGAAGATTCCGTTCTCAACGATATCGGAGTAGAGCTCAGGGGGAGTCAGCTCGAGCACATGGAGGATGGAAGTCTCGATCTTGGCGA
>DGUE01000169.1 GCA_002393895.1 Bacteroidales bacterium UBA4318 | reverse complement strand
CGGCCGGTGTGAGGGTCGATGAGTTCCGGGAACTCCGTAAAGATTTCAACCACCTCGTTGGCACGCTCGCCGCAGGCAGCCATAACTATGACATCGGCCTCACCCTGCCTTGCGATAGCATGCTGGAGCACGGTTTTTCCGCATCCGAAAGGCCCGGGAATGAAGCCGGTGCCTCCTTCTGCAATGGGATTGAAGGTGTCTATGGTGCGGAGACCCGTCTCCATTATCTTCTGCGGGCGGGGCTTTTCTTTATATCCCTTGATGGCGACCTTGACGGGCCACTTCTGGGTCATGGTGACCGGAACGTCCTCGCCGCTTTCATCCGTGAGGGTGGCTATGACGGTATCGACGTTGTACTGCCCTGCGGGGGCCACTTCCTTGACGGTGTAGCTGCCTTTGAAGGAGAAAGGCACCATTATCTTATGAGGAAGCCAACCTTCCTTGACCTCTCCCAGCCAGTCGGCGGCCACGACAAGGTCCCCAGGCTTGGCGATGGGGGTGAATTCCCAGAGTTTCTCCCGGTCGAGCGGATCGGTGTACTCTCCGCGCTTGAGGAAAACGCCTGTCATGGTTGTAAGGTCGTTCTGCAAGCCGTCGTATATGCTGGACAGCAGGCCGGGGCCGAGGGTTGCCTCCAGCATCCTGCCGAGGAACTCGACGGAATCTCCGTTTCGCAGGCCGCGTGTGCTTTCAAATACCTGGACCGAGGCTTTGTCGCCGTTCACCTTGATGACTTCTGCAAGGAGGTCGGTGCCGTGGAGTTTGATGTAGCAGAGTTCGTTCTCCGCCACCGGACCGTCCACCTGCACTGTCACCAGGTTGGCGACTATGCCTGTCACCTTTCCAAATGTGCTCATATCTTTCTGTTTTCTTTTATTTCTTTGACGAGTTTGCGGAAGAGCTCCCGGCCGGTGGCCTCGTCGAGGCGCAGCCAGCGCTCTACCAGTTTGAGTTTGACCACGAATGCAAGAATCACGTCGAGGTCGAATACATCCAGAACAGTCAGTTCGTCTGCCGACTTCCAATAGAAATCATCCAGCCCTCGCTCTCTGGCGAGTATGTCTCCGCCCTCCAGGATGGAGTTCACCTCTTCTTTCTTTTCAAACTCCACGGAATCCGATTCCGGATCGGGGATGAGGATGTCTGTGCCTTCGGGACGCCCTAGCTTGCGGTTGAGGTATTCCACCTTGGTGTTGCGGACACCGAGATCCAGACTGAAGAACTCGCGGATGAAGCGGTTGCGGCTCTTTTCTGCCTTCAGATAAAACTCCGCATTCAGGGTTTCCGGCTCATAGGAACTCAGCAGGAAATCCAGGGCAGAGCGGTCGGAACTGCTCAGCTGTTCGCGTATTTCGTCGAGCAGCGCTCCGGTGTCCGGGTTCTCCCGCCCGTCCTGGCTGAGGAGGGGGAGGCCGGCTATTATGTATTCGTAGTTATTCACCGAAAAGGAGCTTGCGGGTTACCGGACGCAGGTATTCTGCGATAAGATCGTTGAAGGTCTGCTCCGTGAGGCTCACGAACCAGCCGCCATCCTTGGGCCCAATGGTGAATCCGCCGCTTATCTTCTTGGAGAAACTGGCCTGCACACCGTTCTTCAGGGCCTTGGCGAGTTCAGTTCTGGCCCAGGGTTCAAGTTCCGCCTTTAGGCTTTCCGGAAGGACGAGCGCCAGGTCGGTGGCTTCCTGGGCGTCGAACTTGGCCGCAACGGCCTTTATTATCTCTTTTACGAAAGCAGAGTCTTTCAAGGCTTCGGAAACCTTGCTTTCCTCTATCTTTCCCACCAGCAGGTTCTCTATATCTTTGCGTGTGGCCTGGAGGCACTGGGCAGAGGCCATCTTGATGTCGGATTCAACCTTGGCTTTGAGGTCTTCGGCGTCTTTCCCGGCTTGAGCCTGGATACGCGCGGCTTCTTCTTTTGCCTTTGCAACTATCGATGCCGCTTCTTCCTTTGCCTTTGCAAGGATTTCTTCGCCCTCGGCTTTTCCCTTTGCCAGACCCTCCTGATAGAGTTTGTCGGTGAGTTCTTGCAATTTGTTCTGCATATCTATTTCCTTTTTTACAAAGATAGCGTTTTTTTTTCTAAATTTGGAACTGGTTAAAGACAACATAATTAAGTAACATATGAAAAAGATCCTGTTCTTATCTCTGGCTCTTGTTTTTGCATTCATGCCGGCAAATCTCGATGCCAGAAAGCACAAATACCCTAACGGAGACCAGTATGACGGCGAATGGAAAAACAAGGCTCCCAACGGTATGGGCGTAATGATCTATGCCAATGGGGAGATCTACTCCGGCTATTGGACCAATGGCATAAAGAACGGCCTGGGCACCATGCGTTTCCTCAGCGGGGACGAGTACCTGGGCAACTGGGAGAACGACAAGATTTCCGGCGAAGGCAAGATGACCTATGCCAACAAAGACTACTACGAAGGCAACTGGCTGGATAACAAGCAGCACGGTGAGGGTTCCATGACCTATGCCGATGGCTCCACTTACATTGGGGGCTGGGCTGCCGGGCTTTATGATGGCAAGGGCGTTCGCGAGTATCCAAACAAAGACAGATACGAAGGCGGCTGGGCCGCCGGCAAGCAGCAGGGCGAAGGAGCCATGCAGTATGCCACCGGCGCATCATATAGTGGCAGCTGGGAGGCTGGCGCTCCGTCCGGCGAAGGCAAGATGTGCTATGAAAACGGGGATGTCTACACCGGCAAATGGCTCTCCGGAAAACGTTCCGGAGAAGGTGAATTCTACGATAAAGCCCACGACCGTTTCCTGGTCGGCACATGGAACGGCTCAGCCCTGTCCGGAAAGGGTTCCATAGGCTTCGGGAATGATCCGGTGGGAGGCCTTACCCTTCAGGGAGAATGGATGGAGGACGGCATGTTCCAGACCACCTACAGCTTTGGGGACCGGACTTTCATCGGCACGGTCCTTCCCATGAGCGGGGACTCCGTCACCGGCCCCATGCTAAGTTCAGGCAAGGTCGTGTGGCAGGATGGCACAATCGCGGACGGCATCTGGAAACCCGAAGCCACACTTGCTGGCTGTGTCTACACAGACATGATCAGCGGGCGGGTGCACTACAGCATTGAAGGCCGTACCTTCGACGGCGACGTGAAGGACGGTAAAGAGAATAATGGTACCCTCACGGTCTCCATCCCCGGCAAATTCAGTTTCTCCGGAGAACTTAAGGCGGGTGAGCCTTTCGGTATCTACGTAGGGGACTTCAAGGCCAGCCCCTTCCAGGAGTTCGACCTGTCTGCATGGGATGAAGTGCAGGGTGCCGATATCGGCCGCATCGACGGCAAGAGCGCACTCAGCGGAGTGTACAGGGATTCAACCTTTACCGTGCGTGGCCTGCTGAAAGACGGAGTGCCGGACGGCGAAGTGTATATGGAATATACCGCTCCCGATTCCCTTTCCATGAATTCCTTCTGGAAGGATGGGAAAGTGGTGGAAGGCAAGGGTGTCCTGGACGCAGTTCCCTTCACTCTTTCCGCCACTGAAGACGGCAGAATCCAGATTGATCTGGAGAACGGCGAGCGCTGCACACTCCTCTTCTCCACTCCTTTCGCCCTTCTGCCCGATATCCGCGTGAAGGTTTGCGAGCAGCGTACCCTGCGCGAGAAGATGGCCGCTGAAATGAAGGCAATGGCAGCGGCTCAGGAGGCAGCCAAGGCGGAACAGCCGGCATCGGCTGAATAGCAATGTTCAGATCCCGCATCCTTGCATGCGCACTCCTGCTGTGGGCCATATGCGCCTCAGGGCAGGAAAAGGTGCACGTGCAGACGGATAGGGGTACCTATCTCCCTGGCGAGCGAATCTGGCTCAGGGCGCATCTGGTGGACGGCACTGACGGCCGTCCTTCCCATATCAGCAGATACGTGTATGTGGAACTCGTGGCTCCGGGAGGGGAGTTGATGCGCCGTATCATGCTCCGTCCGGACAGCCTGGGAGTTTTTGCCGGACATGTAGACCTGCAGGAAACCCTTCCCGAAGGGGAATACACCCTTCGTTCCTATACCCGTTTCATGCAGAATTTCGGTGAGGATTCCTTCTTCCGGAGGCCCATTCGCGTGCTGAATCCATATGCTTCGAAGCAGGGGGAAGGCGCTTCAGTGAAGCATCCTGATTATGAGGTGTCTTTCCTTCCCGAGGGTGGTTATCTTGTGCCCGGAAGGGCCTGCCGCGTGGGCGTGAAGGTGCTTGGAGAGGATGGCCTGGGCATGGATGTCAGCGGAAAGGTGCTGGACTCCAAAGGGATTGAGCTTGCTTCCATCGGGGGCTTGCACCGGGGGATGGGGTCCTTCATTTTCAAGCCTCAGGCGGGTGAAAGATATACAGCCGTGTGCAAATCCGCTGACGGCCGGGAAAAGCGCTTCCAGCTGCCTCAGGCCGCCCCATCTGCCATTACCCTGCAGCTTCAGAGTGCGAGGGGCATACTGAACCTTTCGCTGCTGCGCGGTCCGGAAGCTCCTTCAGAAGGGTTGGTACTGGCAATTCACCAGTGCGGGAAGCCCATAGGCAGCATGGAATGGGAGGCGGACCGCAACTTTGCATCCTTCAATCTGGAATCCTTCCCCTCCGGAATCATAGTCTTCAGCCTTGGCGACAAGGCGGGAAGGATTCTTAGCGAACGCCTGTTTTTCAATTATGGCAAGGAGCGGGTTCTGACGCTGGATGGCGATACGGATAAGGGGCTGTATGCCTGCAGGGAGAGGGTGCAGGCCAGATTCCGTCTGCCGGAGGATATGCTCTCCGCTACAGCCGGGGCGAATGTTGCGGTCAGCGTTACGGATGCCCATGCATTTGAGCGGGACTCGGCTTATAGCCTGGCATCCACCCTTCTGCTCTCATCTGAACTGAAGGGCTATGTGGAAGCGCCCGCCGAGTATTTTACTCCCTCCGGCCGGCAATACATTGATGCCCTGATGCTTACGCAGGCGTGGAGACGTTATGCCCTTCCTTCGGAGGCCATCCCGCCCGAACGGGCCCAGGTCCTCTCCGGTCAGGCGACAGGCTTTGTTTTCAACAAGATGGAAGGCGGACGCGTATCGCTTTATGCCACACTTGGCGATAAGGTAACCGTGGACCAGGCCTCTCTTGGGAAAGACGGCCGCTTCCGCTTTGATACTGAGTTCCCCGAGGGAACGGAAATTACTGTCCAGACCCAGACCAGAAAGGGCCAGAAAGGCAATATCCTTGATATGGACGAGGTGGAATACCCGGCTACGGACAAGGCAGCCCTTCCTCAGCACAGGGATCCCATTCCCCTCGACGATAATACCCTCCAGGCATTCGATGAGTACATACGCATAAACGGCCTCCAGGAGACCCTGCTGAATGCCGCAACAGTGTCGGCCAGCCTTCAGAAAAAGCCCAGCGAGTCGATCTGGTATTCCGAGATGAACTCTACCCGCCCGCTCACATCCGAAGAAATCGAGAAGATGAACTTCACCAACATCCTTTCGGTATTTTTGAACACCCCCGGAGCCACCGTAAGACACAATGCCAATGGCAATTACGTAAGCACAACCCGCTCCGAGCTGCCGGCCCTGCCCGTGATCGACGACGTTGTGCTGCCGGAATACGATGTGATGACCATGTCCCCGCAGGATATAGAGAGCCTGTTCATCATAAAGGATTACACCTCCCAGTTCGGTTATTATCCCGGTTACAGTGGAGCCCTTGTAATCAAGACTGCCAATGGCTTTGTCGCCGGCAAACCCAAGTCCTTCAATATAGCCAAGGTCCGCCCTCTGGGATACCAGCAGAGAGTGGAATTCTGGTCGCCTAAGTACATCACCCAGAAGCAGAAAGAATCGCCGGAGCAGGACCTACGCACCACCATCTACTGGAATCCGGCTGTGCGTTTCGATGCTTCCGGAGAGTGCCGTTTCGAATTCTGGACAGCAGATAAAGATACTGAATATCAGATAGTTGGAGAAGGTGTCAGTGAGGATGGAAAGATCCTAGAACTCC
The DNA here is from genome assembly GCA_002393895.1 of Bacteroidales bacterium UBA4318. Next base: position 10,114 of record DGUE01000169.1, on the reverse strand, counting down.
ACCATACCATAAAAGTCAAGACTGAATGAAAAAGATTTGCATCATAGCCGCTGCGTTGCTGTTCGCAGCTTCTGCAAGGGCATCCGAACCCTTGCGCATATGGTTCGATGTGCCCACATCCTCTGCCGGGAGCGCCCTGTGGGCAGGGGGAGTGGACCCTGAATGGGAAAGCAAATCACTGCCCGTGGGCAACGGCTCGCTCGGCGCCAATGTGATGGGTTCCATTTCCCGCGAGCGCCTGACCCTGAACGAGAAGTCTCTCTGGACGGGCGGCCCTGCCGTGACTGACGATCCTTCTTACTATTGGGATTGCAACCGCCCTGCCGCGGCCCTTCTGCCGGAAATCCGTCAGGCCTTCCTCGAAGGCGACGATGCCCGGGCGGAGGAGATTACCAAAAAGAACTTCGGCGCTGTGCCTGAACGCATAGTAAATGGCAAGAGGGTGGAGCGCTTCGGCTATATGACAACTCTGGGTGAGCTGCTGATCGAAACCGGCCTCCGTGAGGGCCCTGTGCCTGAAGGATTCGGCAGCCAGGCCCAGCAGAAAGTGAATTACAGCGGCAAATGGGATGCGGTTAAAATCGAGCGCCCCGATCCTCATTCAGGCCCGGGAGCAACCGTGGATGGCTATGAGAGATCGCTTTCCCTGGATTCAGCCATGGTGCGCGTGCAGTTCTGCCAGGATGGCGTGAACTACAAGCGCGAGGTGTTCGTGTCCTACCCCGACCAGGTGATGGCAGTCCGCTTCACCGCCGACCGCAAAGCAGCCCTGAACCTGAATCTCTCATACTTGAAGAACCCTATCGCAGAAGGCGAGACGCTGTCTGTAGGCAAGGATGCGATTGCATACAGCGGCGCATTGAAGAACAACGGCGAGAAGTTTGCCGTGCGGGTGAGGGCGTTGCCTAAAGGAGGTTCGGTAGTCTCTGAAAACGGGGTTCTTAAGGTTTCCGGAGCCGATGAGGTGCTGTTCCTGCTGGCCTCAGCCACCAACTATAAGATGAATTTCGATCCGGACCTCAGCGATCCGGCTGCATATTATAAGGGCAAGGATCCGGGGAAGGTGACTGCCAAGCGCATTGCCCGTGCCTCCCGCCGTGGCTGGAAGCGCCTCCTGCGTCGCCATCTCGCTGATTACCAAGCGCTGTTCCAGCGCGTGGAACTGTTGTTAGGGGCGCTGCCCCTAAAATACCCCGCGGCTCTCGGCCTACCGACATCGTCTACTGTCGTAGACTCCGTCCCGGCCTCCGCCGTGCGCCCTGAGGGGCGCAGTGACCCCTCTCTCCTACCGACTCCGTACAGACTGGACAGGTACCGTGAAGGGTATCCGGATCTGGGACTGGAGGTTCTGTATTTCCAGTTCGGGAGGTATCTGCTGATTGCATCCAGCCGCGAGGGCGACATGCCAGCCAACCTTCAGGGTATCTGGTGCAACAAGATAAAGGGCCCATGGAACACCGACTACCACAATAACATCAACATCCAGATGAACTACTGGCCGGCGAACCTGACCAACCTGGATGAATGCATGCCTCCGCTCGTGGACTATATCCGCTCTCTGGAGAAATCGGGGGAGAGGGTCGCTAAGGCTTATTACGATGCCCGCGGCTGGACCGCGGAGATATCTTCCAACATCTATGGCTTTGCTTCTCCCGGAGATTCCGAATCTATGACATGGAACCTGGCTGCCGCTAACGGCCCCTGGCTTGCTACCCATCTTTGGGACCGTTATGATTTCACCCGCGACAAACGCTACCTGAAGAGCGTCTACGGCCTGATTGCGGGTTCTGCCGACTTCGCCTGCGATATGCTATGGAAGCATCCCGACGGCTATTATACCGCGGCTCCTTCCACATCTCCCGAACATGGTCCCGTGGATGCGGGAGCCACTTTCGTGCATGGGGTTGTGAGAGAGATACTTATGGACGCGATTGCCGCTGCGGAGGTGCTGGGGCGCGATTCTGAACGCTGCAAAGAGTGGCAGGAGGTGCTGGATAATATCGCTCCTTACAAAATCGGCCGTTATGGCCAGCTTATGGAGTGGAGCAAGGATATAGACAATCCGGAGGACACCCACCGGCATGTGAATCAACTCTATGGGCTGCATCCCGGAAGGACCATAGGCGTGGCTTCCACACCTGAACTTGCAGAAGCATCCAAGGTGGTGCTGGAGCATCGCGGAGATGCCGGAACCGGCTGGAGCATGGGCTGGAAAGTGAATATGTGGGCCCGCCTCAAAGACGGCGACCACGCCCATATGCTTCTCAGCAACCTGCTGAAATACGGCACTTTGGATAATCTATGGGATAATCATCCTCCCTTCCAGATCGACGGCAACTTCGGAGGCACCGCCGGCATTGCGGAAATGCTCCTTCAGAGCCACGACGGCAAGGTGGATCTTCTCCCGGCCCTTCCTTCCGCCTGGCCTTCAGGCGAAGTGCGCGGCCTATGCGCCCGCGGAGGCATAACCATCGATATCAAGTGGGAAAATGGGGTAGTGACAGAAACAATTAAAAGATGACATATATGAAAACCCAAACCAAAATTGCAGGTGCAGTTTTCCTGCTGCTTTCCTTGATTGATGTGCTGTCGATATTCATCGGCGGCAACAGTATCCATCTGTATGTCAAGCCCTTGCTGATGCCTTCTCTCGCGACAGCGGCGCTCTTCCAGCTCCTGCCCGAGAACAAGGGCAGGATGCCTATCCTGCTTGCAATCGGCCTTACCTTCCATACCGCCGGTGACATACTGCTGATGCTCGACGGCTTCACTTTCTTTGCCGCAGGTCTGGGAGCCTTCCTCATAGGCCACTTCTTCTATCTGGCCATACTGCTTGAAGGAATAGGTGGACTGAAAGGCTGGAAAGAGATACTGTGCCTGATAGTTCCGCTCGTGCTGGCACCTGTAATCGTCAGTTTCTTCGGTGTGGAATGGCCCTTCAGCGCTGCCGTTGTTGTCTACGCGTTCACGCTGATGGTCGTCTCTGCCAGCGGAATCCTGTGGAACCTGCGCGGCAAGGCGTTCGCCTGGCGCATTTTCTGGGGTGGCATAATCTTCATCATTTCCGATTCCCTGATTGCCCTCAAGGCTTTCGCGGGAATCGACTTCGCGCTTCGTGATGCCCTTGTGATGCCAACCTACCTATTTGCAGAATGGCTGCTTGTCAGCGGGATGGTACGCAGTAAGCATCCCAAGGCTTGATGGCCAGATCTTCTTCTCCCAATTTGCAAAAAGCCCTGATGTAGGCATCTGCAAGGCGTATATTGGTGATTAACGGCACGTTGTAGTCTACTGCGGCGCGCCGTATTTCATATCCGGCACCGGGCTCGCCTTCGGAAGACTCTTCGGGGATGTTGATTACCAGATCCACCTTCTGCTCCCGGATGAGGTCCAGAGCGGCGGGGGAGTTGTCTTCGTAGAGGGTGAATCCTCTCTCTTTCAGCATCTTGCATGCAGGCACCAGGGCCGCCTTGTGCAGAATGTCGCCCACTGAAACCAGCACCGAAGCTTTGGGAATGCGGTGGCCGACGGAGAGCATGGACTTGAGCAGGGCCTCGTCGAGGGTTTCGCCTATGCAGGCAACTTCGCCGGTGGAGGTCATGTCCACCCCCAGCACGGGATCCGCCTTGCCGAGGCGGGCAAACGAGAACTGGGAACTCTTCACCCCCACGTAATCCAGCTCGAAGGGATCGATGTGGCCGCCCTCGGGGTGCTCCCCGAGCATAACCCGCGTGGCCAGCTCTATGAAGTTGAGTTTCAGGATCTTGCTGACGAAAGGGAAGCTTCTGGATGCGCGCAGGTTGCATTCTATCACCTTAAGGCTGTTCTCGCCGGCGAGGAACTGTATGTTGAACGGGCCGGATATCTTCAGCTCGGAGGCCAGGGCGGCGGCGATACGCTTGATCCGGGCGGCGGTCACTCCGTAGGTGGTCTGGGCGGGGAACTGTATGGTGGCATCTCCCGAATGCACGCCGGCGTACTCAATGTGCTCGGAGATGGCGCAGGCGAGAATTCTCCCGCCATCCGCCACGGCATCGCACTCTAGTTCCTTGTTGCGCTGCATGAATTCGCTGATCACCACCGGATGCTCTTCCGACACTTCTTCTGCCTTCTCGAGATACTCGCGCAGGTGCTTCTTGCTGTAGCAGACATTCATCGCCGCGCCCGAAAGCACATAGGAAGGCCGCACGAGCACGGGGAATCCCACTTCTTCTACAAACTTCTCCACGTCCGAGTAGCTCCTGAGTTCGCTCCAGCGTGGCTGGTCGATGCCTAGCGGGTCCACTATTGCAGAGAACTTGCCGCGGTCTTCCGCCTGGTCGATATGCTCGGCGGAGGTGCCCAGGAGGGGGATTCCTGCTTTGGAGAGGGGGAGTGCGAGGTTGTTCGGGATCTGCCCGCCCACGCTCACTATAACTCCGGCAGGATGCTCCACATCGCAGATTTCCAGCACGCTCTCGAGACTGAGCTCGTCGAAATAGAGGCGGTCGCAGGAATCGTAGTCGGTGGAGACGGTCTCGGGGTTGAAGTTGATGATGACGGCCTGCCTCCCGCTGCTGCGGACCGTGCGGGCAGCATTCACTCCGCACCAGTCGAATTCCACGCTGCTGCCTATGCGGTAGGCCCCGGAACCCAGAACGATCACGGCCCCCTGTTCGGGTGTGATGTCGCTGCAGTCGCCGTTATAGGTCAGATAGAGGTAGTTCGTGACTGCGGGGAATTCTGCCGCGAGGGTGTCTATCTGCTTGATGCAGGGGCGCATGCCCATGGCGTGACGTAACTCGCGCACTTCCGCTTCCGGGGTGTGGAACACGCGGCCGATCTGGATGTCGGAGAACCCTTCGCGCTTGGCCTTCAGCATCAGCTCGGGCCCTACGTCCTGCAGCGATTTGCACGCCTCCAGGGCGCGGTAAGTCCTTTCTATATTCTCCAGCCTGTCGATGAACCAGCGGTCGATGTTGGTCAGTCGGTGGATACGGTCTACATCGTAGCCGGATTCGAATGCGGCCGCGATGGCGAAGATGCGGGTGTCGTCCGGATTGCGCAGGGCGTAGTCCAGGTCTTCGACCTTGTAGGGTTTGTTGCAGACGAAGCCGTTCGCACCCTGCCCTATCATGCGAAGGCCCTTCTGTATGGCTTCTTCGAAGCATCTGCCTATGGCCATCACCTCTCCCACGCTCTTCATGCTGGAGCCCAGTTCGCGGGACACCTCCTTGAATTTGGCGAGGTCCCAGCGGGGGATTTTGCAGACCACGTAGTCCAGCGCCGGCTCGAAGAAGGCCGGAGTGTTCTGAGTGACCGCGTTCTTAAGGTCGAAGAGGCCGTAGCCAAGGCTGAGTTTGGCTGCTATGAAGGCCAGGGGATAGCCTGTGGCCTTGGATGCCAGGGCGGAGGAACGGCTGAGCCTGGCGTTGACTTCGATCACGCGGTAGTCTTCTCCGTCCGGGCTGAAGGCGTACTGCACGTTGCATTCTCCCACTATGCCCAGATGGCGGACAATGTCGATGGAGGTGCGGCGCAGGAAGTGGTATTCGGCGTTCGTGAGGGTCTGCGAAGGCGCCACTACTATGCTTTCGCCCGTGTGGATGCCCAGAGGGTCGAAATTCTCCATATTGCAGACGGCGATGCAGTTGTCGTAGCTGTCCCTCACTATCTCGTATTCTATCTCCTTCCATCCCTTCAGGGATTTCTCTATGAGTACCTGGCCGGAGAAGGTAAATGCCTTGGCAGTGACGGCATCGAGTTCGGTTTCGTTGTCGCAGAAACCCGATCCCAGGCCCCCCAGGGCGTATGCCGCGCGCACGATTACTGGGTATCCCAACTCGGCGGCGGCCTTCCTGGCTTCTTCCTGCGAAGCCGCGGCATGCGAACGTATCGTGTGTACGCCTATCTCATCCAGACGCTGCACGAAAAGTTCCCGGTCCTCGGTGTCGATGATGGTCTGCACAGGAGTGCCCAGCACGCGGACGCCGTAACGCTCGAGTACGCCGCTGCGGTAGAGTTCGACCCCGCAGTTGAGGGCGGTCTGTCCTCCGAACGAAAGGAGTATGCCCTGGGGGTGCTCTTTTTCAATGACTTTCTCTACGAACGATGGAGTTACCGGTAGGAAGTAAATCCTGTCTGCAACGCCTTCCGAGGTCTGCACGGTGGCTATGTTTGGGTTGATGAGGACGGTTTCCAGCCCTTCTTCGCGCAGGGCCTTGAGGGCCTGCGTGCCGCTATAGTCGAATTCGCCGGCCTCTCCGATCTTGAGGGCGCCGGAGCCTAGTATCAGAACTTTCTTGAGGGTGTTGTCTTTCATAGTGCGGAGATGAATTCGTCGAAGAGGAACTCCGTGTCTGTGGGACCGCTGGAGGCTTCGGGATGGAACTGTGCCGAGAAGAAGGGTTTGCTGCGGTGGCGTATGCCTTCCGAGGTGCCGTCGTTGAGGTTAATGAAGTAGGGCTCCCAGTCTTCGTTAAGCGTTTTGGTATCTACGGCATAGCCGTGATTCTGGCTGGTGATGAAGCAGCGGTCGGTGCCGCACATGCGCACGGGCTGGTTGTGGCTGCGGTGGCCGTATTTCATCTTGTAGGTGGATGCTCCGGCTGCGATGCTCATGATCTGGTTGCCAAGGCAGATGCCGAAGATGGGCCTGGTGCCTTCCATGGCTTTTTTTATGGATTCTATGGCAGGGACGCATGCGGAGGGGTCTCCGGGGCCGTTGGAGATCATTATGCCATCGGCGTCTATATTGTTCACGTCAGTGTCCCAAGGCACGCGCAGTACCTCGATTCCGCGTTCCAGCAGGCAGTGGAGTATCTGGTGTTTCACGCCGCAGTCCACCAGCACCACGCGCTTGGCACCCTTGCCGTAATGGATTGGTTCTTTGCAACTTACGACTGCTGCCAGATTCTGGGGGTCGACGGAGGTTATACCCCCACTGACCGCTGCGCAGCTGTGCTGCTCCGCCCCTCCCATCTCCGATGGGCCCCTCCCTCTAAGCCGAGGGTGGCGTAGGTCTTGTGGGGGTATACCATCCGTCGACCTAACCGACTCCAGAGGTGCAATGGAAGCGGCAAGGGTGCCGTTGTCGCGGAGAAGCTGGGTGAGGTGGCGTGTATCGATGCCGCAGATGGCAGGAATATGCTCGTCGCGGAGCCAGCGCCCAAGACTCTTCACGGCATCGTAATGGCTGAACTTGCCACTGTAATCCGAAATCACCAGACCCCTCACATGAATCTTCTCCGACTCGAAACCAAGGCAAACTCCCCACTCGTCGCGGGTCATCGCCGGAATGCCGTAATTACCTACTATAGGGTAACTTACGCAGAGAATCTGCCCTTCGTAGGAAGGGTCTGTAAGGCTCTCGGGATAGCCCACCATCGCCGTGGAGAACACCAGTTCTCCTTCGCAGGGACCATCGTAACCGAAGCTCATGCCTTCCATGCAGAGGCCGTTTTCAAGTATAAGTTTGGCTTTATTCATCCTTCATGAGTTCTGCTATCTGCTGGTTGCAGAGATTGCCTATGCTTCCGATATGGCTGTGGCCGAGGTCGGATGCCTTGAGCCCGGCGGTTTCGAAATGGAAGCTGCCTTCATTCACTTCGGCACCCACCATGCGGTAGGCATCCCGGAAGGGTAATCCGTTCTTTACCAGCTTGTTGACTTCTTCCACAGTGAACATCTGTTCATACAGGGGATTATCCAGTATGTGCGTGTTTACCTCTATGTGCCGGAGCATATACGAAGTCATCTGCAGGCACTCGTGCATCATTTCAAGCACAGGGAAGAGTATGTCTTTCAGAATCTGGAAATCCCTGTGGTAGCCATGGGGAAGGTTGCTGCACAGGAGAGATATCTCGTTCTCGCAGGCGAGGATGCGGTTGCAGCGCGCCCGCACCAGTTCCCATACGTCCGGATTCTTCTTGTGGGGCATAATGCTGGATCCCGTAGTGAGGCTGTCCGGGAAGTGGATGAAGCCGTAGTTGGGGCTCATATAGAGGCAGCAGTCGGCAGCGAACTTATTGAGTGTCAGGGCAATGCTTCCGAGTGCGGATGCCACGCAGCGCTCTGTCTTGCCGCGTCCTAGCTGAGCGGCTATAGAGTTGTAGACGGGGGAGTCGAAGCCGAGCAGGCGGGTTGTCATCTCCCTGTCCAGCGGGAAAGAATTGCCGTACCCGGCAGCTGAACCCAAGGGGTTGCGGTTGACAACCTTCCGGGATGCCTTGAGGAGTGTAAGATCGTCTACAAGCGCTTCGGCATAGGCACCGAACCAGAGCCCGAACGAGGATGGCATCGCCAGCTGGCCGTGGGTATAGCCTGGCAGGAGCACATCCTTATGCTTCTCGCTAAGGGCCTGCAGGATGCCGAAGAGTTCCTTAAGCTCGTTGCTGACGCTATCGATCTCGTCCCTCAGGAACAGGCGTATGTCCAGCAGCACCTGGTCGTTGCGGGAACGGCCGGAATGGATCTTTTTGCCCACTTCTCCGAGTTCGCGGGTGAGCAGCAGTTCTATCTGAGAATGGATGTCTTCCACGTCGTCTTCGAGGCGGAATTCGCCTGCCTCAATGCTGGCGGCAATCTTTTCCAGCGCCTCTGTCAGAGTGGTGAGTTCATCTGCGCTCAGCAGGCCTATGCTCTCCAGCATCTTGATATGCGCCAGCGAACCCTGCACGTCGTAACGTGCCAGACGCAGGTCCAGGATGCGGTCGTTTCCAACGGTGAACGATTCTACCATATCGGTTGCGGAAGTGCCTTTATTCCAGAGTGTTGCCATAAAATGTGCAGATTAGTCGTATGTAAATGTCGATAGCTTCCTCAATCTCGGAGACGAGAATAAACTCATCGGCCTTGTGAGAACGGGAAGAGTCGCCGGGGCCAAGTTTGATGGCGTCCTGGCGCAGGAGTGTCCAGTTGGAAGTGGTGGGCGAGGAGTAGGTCCCGATGCCCAGGGCCTTCACTGCCTTCAGCAGGGGGGAAGCTTCGGGTGTGGCGGAAGAGTTATGGTCCAGGCTGCGGGCAGAGAGTTTACTCTTGCAGATGCCCTGGAGTTCGGACAGTATCTCCTCGCAGCTGTACTGCTCGGTGGGTCGGATATCTACCACAAAACTGCATTTGTTCGGGATTACGTTATGGGCGTTTCCGGATTCTATCTGGGTGACGTTGAGCTTCACTTCGCCCATTGTGGGGGAGATGCGGGTGAACTTGTAGCTTCGGAGGGAGGAGATGTCGTCCAGAGCCTTCAGAAGGGCATTTTCGCCTTCACCGCTGGCTGCGTGGGCGCTGATGCCTTCGGCGAGGCCATCCAGCACCAGAAGCCCTCTTTCGCTGATGGCAGCCTTCATCCCTGTAGGCTCACCCACTATCACCCAGTCCGGCATGGGGAACTCTTTCCCGGGGCCGAAAGGGCCGTCCTGCCCGTAGAGCCACCTGTCTCCATCCGGGCCGGAGACCTCTTCCTCCCGGTTAAGCACAAGCATCAGGTTGATGGGCAGATCGTCCTCGTAGAATTCCTTGAAAGCCGCAATCATTGCCACCACGCTGCCGCCGTCGTCATTGGAGCCAAGGCCGTAGACTATTTCTGGATCCTCCCCGGAATCGAAGGGGCTGCGGGTATATCCTTCATTGGCAGGCACGGTGTCGATGTGGGCGTCCAGGGCCAGGGTAGGCTTGGAAGGGTTGCTCTTTGCATTGATGGCAACGATATTGCCACGCAGGTTACTGTATTTGATGCCCAGTCCGTCCAAAGCCTTCCCCAGAAAAGCGGCAGCTGCCTCTTCTTTGAAAGAGACCGAGGGAGTGGCTACCAGCACCCGCAGCATGTCGGCGTAACTGCTCATAACTACTTGATTTTCAATTCTTCAGGATGCGCTCCGTAATACAATCTGAGAGGGGTTGAGAGTAGTTTGATGAAGCCCTTGGCTTCCTCTGCGGTCCATCCCTTCTGACTCTCGCCATATTCGCCGAGCTTGGATTTAAGCAGATCGTCGGGGGAGTCCACTCCTACTGTGGAGAATCCGTAGGGCCTGAGTTCCAGTGTGACCGTGCCGTTCACATTGGACTGGCTGCTCTCCAGCATGGCCTCTATATCCCTCATGACGGGCTCGAGATACTGGCTCTCGTGCAGGAACAT
>DGUE01000075.1:326-4394 GCA_002393895.1 Bacteroidales bacterium UBA4318 | reverse complement strand
ACTTCATGGATGCCTGGGCCGATTCCAACTACCATTGCGTAGTGATAAGCAAGTAAGTAGCTGAAAAGTTTTTTCAAATTTGTTTTAGCCAGGTGATAGATTGCTGCCACTACTGCGTCTTTTATCCGGACTAAAACAAAAAAACACCATGCAGAAAAACACCATTGCCACCAAGAACTACACCCTCACCTTCACCAAGGAAATCGGAAAACTCTGGATTCTGAAGGACTTCGCTCCTCTCGGAAAGAACTTCGCGCGTTTCTTTGATGAGAACCTGGGACATGACATCGGCAAGCTCATGACTGTTGGCTGCCCCAACTATGTCCTGGACACCCTTGCGGGTGGGCAGAACCGGCTGGAGATTGACCTCAGGATTGCAGCGGAGCGTGTGGACCTTCCCGGCTATGTCGAATTCGAGCGGGTGGATACTGGCAGCCTGTCGGCCAAATACCATGTGAACAACTGCCCCGGCAAGCCCCAGCTGGAGGCCTGGGTGAGCAATACCGTCAAAGCCTTCCTGAGAGAGTATCCCGCTTTTGCTTATATCAAGAAAATCTAGATGGACATCAACCCCTGGCTGGCCGAGGTCATCCTGGAGTATCGGCAAAAGCATTCTGACGACTACCTCCGAAAGCGCTATATCTCCTACCTTGCCGACAGGCCTGAAACCTCATGGAGCAGCTTTCTGGCCAATGTCTCAATGGAATACAAAATGCACCGGGAGCCTTTTCTAAAGACGCCTCGTAGGGAGTTTGGTTTTCCGTCGCATCTTCAGGACCTCATGAACGTGATGGAGATAAACATCGTAGCCGATATGCTTCAGTTCACAGTCGAAGAGATGTCTGATTTTTGTGTGCAGGAGGGAGAGAGCGTCGCTCCAGTGGTTCAGTTCCTCGATGCGCACGGGTACGGTTTTCTCAGCTATCCTGAAAACACATACAAAGAGCCCTTGGCCTCGGTAGAGCAGGAGAAGATTGAGATGTCGTGCGTGATAAGAGATGCCAGGTCACGCGCCGAATCCATCATGAAGCACGAGGAAGATCCTCTGGCCGAGCGGGTGGAGAAAGTCCTTGAAAAATACAAGGCCAACGAGCACATGGCCCGTGTCGTGGACATAGACCTCAAGACGCAACTGGCACTGGAGATTGACTACGGCCGTTTCTGTGAGGAATACATGGAGCAGTTCCCGGAACTTGCCAAGGAGGCGCCGGGTGTGGCGCAGCGGGCGCTCTATTTCTCGGAGCTGATTCACGGGGAAAAGGGGCGGAAGACAGCGGGCGTTCACCGGCTCAACGGGGCCATCCTGACCAGGCTCGAAAAGCATAGCGAGGCTGCCAGGCACTATGCCACCGCTGCGGCAATTATGGAGGAAATCGCGAATCCGAATGACATCTGGGTGGGTAAGGACTTCCGTTCCGCTGCCGTGTGCCATACGCGGATTCCGGATTACCAGAAGGCGCTCGAATTGTTTTTTAAGGCCGCCGAAGTGTTCAAGAAGCACCAGGACGAACCTCGGGAGCTGGAGGAAACCTACTGGAATATTGCCGATTGTTACCGCCAGCTGAAGGAGAAACAGAATGAGGAGAAGTACCGGCTTCTGGCAGCGGCGATAAGGACCACCGACGAGATCTGATTACTTCACCTCGTCGTACACGAAGGGCGGGAAGCTGAACTCCTCTTCCAGTGCCCGGATGACCGCTGTGCCCCACTGCGTCCGGGGAATGCCATGCATCCGCTTGTCGAAGGCGTCGATGGCCATGATGTCATCCGTCCTTCCCATTTCACCTAGATAGGCCAGCATCCGGCGCACATAAGGAATGTCATAAATGCTGCAAACCGGCTTGTCGGAAGCCTCCTCATAGAGGTATTTCCGCACCCACTTATAGACCACCTCTTCTCCTTCTCGGAAGCGGAGCTGCCCGCCGCTGGTCTTGAGCACATACAGGTAGGTCCAGGAAGGTAGCCGCTCCGGGTCGGGCGTAATGCCGGTACGGAGGCACAACGTGGCGTAATTGCACTTGTGGTCCAGCTCCTCCAGATGCGCCAGGATATACTCCCGGGGGCAGTATTTGACAACCACCTTGCCCATCTTCCCGTCCTGAAACTCCTCCCACCACTTCTGAACAAGGGGGATGTATTTATCCACCCAGAACTCCTCGCCGTAGAGCTTGTCATAGATGAACTCACGCTCCTTTTTACCGCCGTGTTCCATAAAGGCCATCATCACCTTTTCCTGCATCCTATGGTCCAGCCCGTCGAAGCGCTTCTTAAGCTGCCGCTTGGCTTCCACCACCTTGCCGGTGCGACGGTTCACATAGTCGTCCAGCACCTCCTTGATGGGATAGTTGAGCCGATGGGTGCTGTTTTTTACCTTGGCCCGGTCCTTCCGGCCGTCCAGTATCCGCCCCTTTGAGACTTTGACCGCGAACCAGTCGGTGCACTGGTCAATCAGTTCCATGTCGTGCTCATCCAGGGATTCCAGCAGGCAGGTAAGCGCCGACGGATGCAGGTCCTTGATGTTTTTCTTGATATAGTCATAGACGGTACGGTCGTACAGCCCTTCGGCCACATCGTCGAAGAACTGCGCATTCCCACTGTCCACCATCATCTCATCATGGCTGGCATAATTGAGCATCGATTTCATAGACATCACATTACTTGCGTCTTGCGTTAATATAGACGATACCCTGCCCGAAATCTATCAGTCGTCAAACGGCTCGTCCGAGACCCAGCCGAAATCAAACTCCCAGGGCCACTCGCCGAATTCAATCAGTTGATCGCGGGCGGCATCGTCCGAGAAATAGACCTCTCCCTTCTCCATCCACACATAGCGCTCATAGCGCTTCTTCGAGGCCGGAGTCTCGGGAACGACGATGAACGGCATCCCGTTCATCATGGCCTCAAGGGCGTATTTGCGTGCATCCATCATGGCACACCAGGCGGCAGCATCCCGCAGGCACCACCGTGGTGCCGCTTTGGCTGGCAATTTCTGATTGTACTGATAAGAAAGTACGCTCCTATAGGCGCGTTCAGATATAAAGACGGATTGTCATACGAAATCTATCACGCAAAAATTAATTTATCACCGTGATAGATTTTCCAGCCCGCCGCGTCTTTATTGCAAATCCTTTTTTATGGCAAAAAACAAGACGCTCCCCAAAGACAAGGAGAATGGCATTCTGGACTATACGGAACACATGCCCCTCCTCAGAAAGATTATCAGGAACATTCTCCGGCGAGGTGGAGAGAAAGAAAGACAAAGAAACTCCTATGACTAAAACAGTATCAATATCGGCCACCGCCGACCTGCACGGCCATCTGCCACAGTTGCAGGCGGCCGACCTGGCAGTCGTATGTGGCGACATCTTCCCGGGCGGGCTGGACAAGGACCCGTATGCCCAGGGTGTTTGGTTCAAGAAAGAGTTTCTTCCGTGGGTGGACAGGCAGGACTGCAACCACGTCATCCTGATTGCCGGAAACCACGACCACTGGATTGAGAAGAACAATGAGTCGCTGCGCAGGGAGTTTGCTCCTGAGGCCCTTAAAAAGCTGATTTATCTGTGTGACAGCGGGATGGAATTCAAGGGGCTGACGATTTACGGTACGCCCTGGGTGCCGACGCCGTTTGTCAATAAGGCTTTCTCCTCCAGCAATGAGGAATTCCTGCGGGAGAAGTATTCGCAGATTCCACAGAAAGTGGATCTCCTGCTCACGCACACGGTTCCTTACGACTGCAAGCATATCGGGTTTTCCGAGCGGGACATGCAGGACCTTGGCAGCAGGGAACTGCGCAAAGCGGTTGAGTCGCGCGACATCCGCTTCCTCATAGGCGGCCATATTCACAGTTCATCAGAGCGAATCGCCCACATGGATTTCGGTTTCCGCCATACAGAAATGGCCAACGTTGCCTGCTGTGATAATTTCAAGCAACCTTTCCGACTGCCGATTTGTTTTACAATTAATGTCGAATAAGTGATAGATTCTCTTTGCTATTCCGTCTTTATATCGTAACTTTGCCAGCCGAAGCAGATTCTATGCACACGTGAACATTCTATAAGCCATAACAGG
>DGUE01000075.1:0-272 GCA_002393895.1 Bacteroidales bacterium UBA4318 | reverse complement strand
CATAACAGGCACGTATTTCAACAACGCCGGACGATGGTCCACTCCCGGGGGGTATTGTACCCTGACGCGAGCGGCCGGGTGGCCGGTGAAGTTCTTTGAAATACGTGAGAAATGTACAGCTTCTTAAACAACAAGGAAGGTGAGCTCATGCTCATCTTCAACCCTTCTCTCGGGGAAGCCCCCGAACTCTCCATGTTCCTCTACGACGATTCCGGCACGGGCCTGCTGCTGCAGGACCTGTTTTCCGGCATCCGCGTGAAAAACATCAGTCC
>DGUE01000150.1 GCA_002393895.1 Bacteroidales bacterium UBA4318 | reverse complement strand
GACGCCCTCACTATCTTCGACCAGACCGTGGCATTCTGCGGCAGCGACATCAAATATGCCGATGTCATCCGCAACCTGGGCGTGCTGGACTACGACTACAGTTTCAATCTGGTCGAGAACTTCCTCGCCAAGGATTACGCCTCGGCTCTGCTGGGATTCAACGATATCCTCTCCAAGGGTTTCAATGCCCTGCACTTCATATCTGCCCTGGGCGAGCATTTCCGCAACCTGCTGGTTGCCCGCACGGGTGGTCTGGATTCCCTTCTGGACCTGCCGGATTCTCTCAAGCTGCGGTATCGCGAGCAGGCCGCAAAGTGCAGCCTGAAGTTCATCTATGATGCCCTTGGAATCACCACTGAATGCGAAGCCGGCTACAAGGCCAGCACAAACCAGCGCCTGCACATAGAATACGCCCTCATGAAGCTGGCCTTCCTCGGCGGCATTCCGGAATCAGCCGCAGCAGTGGCTGCTGCAGCGCCTGCCGCAGTGCCTTCTGCAAAACCTGTAGCGCCATCTGCGACGCCTTCTGTGGCGCCTGTCGTGGCAGCTAAACCATTGAATATCAGCGATAAAGCCGCATCCCTCCCCGCGGAAAACAAGGGGGAGGCAATAGCTCAAAGAGCTGATAATCAGCAAGATAGCCGCCACGCCCCTGAAGAGCCAATGGAGTTGCTGGATATCGAAGAGGTCGAGAAAGCTGCCCCGGCACCCGAGCCGGCAAAAAAGCGGGCATCCAGGGCCAAGGCCGTGATGTCCGGGCTGCTGGCTGGAGATGATGCCGCGGAAGGCGCATCCCCTGCCGGAGCATTTTCCCGGAACGGGTCGCAAGGCGACGCGGAGGCAGGGGATTCCCCCGCCGCAGACCAACTCCCCTCCGATGATACAATCCGCGAAAAATGGCCCGAACTGGTGAAGGAGTGCGCTGCAGGCAAGCCGCGCCTCGAGAATGCCCTTGGCAATACGGTTCTTAGCATGGAAGAATCCGATGGCATCAAGAACGTCAGTTTCGAGGTTACCAACGAGGCCCAGAAGAAGTGGATCGAGAATGGCCTGCTGCGGAACATGGAAACGAGCTTTGCCCGTATTCTGGGGAACGGACGCGTGCATCTCCACATCACGGTAAAACCGTCGGAAGAAATCGAAAATAAACCGTACATGCCTGCAGAAAAGGCACAAGAATTGATGAACAGCAACCCCGAGGTCCTGCATCTGGTTAAGGATCTGGGCCTCGATGCCAATTAGAACAATATGAAACTTCGTTGCGAAAACCTTGTTAAGAAATACGGCGTCCGAACCGTTGTGAAGGGCGTTTCGATGGAGGTAAACCAAGGCGAGATCGTCGGTTTCCTCGGCCCTAACGGTGCCGGCAAGACCACCAGTTTCTATATGATTACCGGGCAGATAGTCCCGAACGAAGGCCGCATCTTCATAGATGATGAAGAGCTCACCGGCCTGCCCATGTACAAGCGCGCCCAGAAAGGCGTGGGTTATCTTCCGCAAGAAGCATCCGTTTTCCGTCGCATGAGCGTGGAAGACAATATCCTGTCCGTAATGGAGATGACCGGGATGAGCAAGGCCGCCAGGCTGGAGCGTATGGAGCGGCTGATTGACGAGTTCAATCTGTCCAAGGTGCGCAAGAGTCTCGGCATACAGCTGTCCGGAGGTGAGCGCCGCCGCTGTGAGATTGCACGCGCGCTTGCCATCGACCCCAAGTTCATCCTGCTGGACGAGCCTTTCGCGGGTGTCGACCCCATCGCCGTGGAGGATATCCAGTATATCATCGCGAAACTGAAATACCGCAACATCGGGGTTATCATCACCGACCATAACGTGGGCGAAACACTCGCTATCACCGACCGTGCATATCTTCTCTATGAGGGCACCATCCTCCAGCAGGGCACTCCTGAGGCCCTTGCGGGCGATGAGGATGTGCGCACCAAGTATCTTGGTTCTGGCTTCGTGCTCAAGCGTTCGGTCAGCGTGGAGCGTGCCCAAAAGGAATATGCCGAGATGCTCGCCGAGCAGAAAAAGGAGGAAGTAAAATGAGAATTCTGGTAGTAGATGACGAGCGTGCGATACGCAATTCGCTCAAGGAAATACTAGGCGACGAGGGCTATGAAGTGGATCTCGCCGAAGATGGCGCCCAGGGTATCGAGGCCCTTGGCAAGGAGCACTACGATGTGGTGTTCTGCGATATCAAGATGCCCGTAAAGGACGGTGGGGAAGTGCTGGATTACGTGAGGGAAGAGGGGATAGATTCGGCTGTTATAATGATTACCGGCCATGGCGATATCGAGACTGCCGTCGAATTCATCAAGAAGGGCGCTTTTGACTTCATCCAGAAGCCTCTGGACCTGAACCGCATCCTGATAACCGTCAAGAATGCTGCCGAGCGAACCACTTTGGTGAAAGACAACAAGGTGCTGAAAAAGAAGGTTTATGGGCAGCAGATGGTGGGCTCTTCCGCAGCCTTGCAGCAGATCCGGGACATAATTGCAAAAGTTGCGCCCACCGATGCCCGCGTGCTGATCACCGGTGCCAATGGCACGGGTAAGGAACTGGTGGCAAGAAGTCTTCACCAGCAGAGCTCCCGCAGCAATATGCCATATATTGAAGTAAACTGCGCGGCCATTCCTTCCGAACTGATTGAAAGTGAGCTGTTCGGCCATGAGAAGGGCTCTTTTACTTCTGCAATCAAGCAGCACAAGGGCAAGTTCGAGCAGGCAGACGGAGGCACACTCTTCCTCGACGAGATAGGGGATATGTCGCTGGCCGCACAGGCCAAGGTGCTGCGCGTGCTGCAGGAGAAAAAGCTCTCCCGCGTGGGCTCCGACAAGGATATCCAGGTGGATGTGCGTGTGATTGCGGCCACCAACAAGGACCTGCTGAAAGAGATAGAAGAAAAGCGCTTCCGCGAAGACCTTTATCACCGGTTGAGCGTAATTCTGGTGAAGGTGCCTTCACTGGACGACCGCAAGGAGGACATACCGGAGCTTGTGAGTTATTTCGTCGGGCAGATCTGCTCCGAGAATGGCAAGCCGCCTGTGGCTTTCAGCCCGGAAGCTATAAAGCTGCTCCAGGCAAGGCATTGGCCCGGCAACATCCGCGAGCTCCGCAATGTTGTGGAGCGCCTGCTCATCCTGGGCGGCAACCCCATTTCTGCAAAAGATGTAACTGATTTCGTATGATAACTGTACCCGACATAATCATTGCCGTGGACGGATGGTCTTCCACCGGCAAAAGCACTTTCGCCA
>DGUE01000147.1:6818-15222 GCA_002393895.1 Bacteroidales bacterium UBA4318 | reverse complement strand
TTCGACGAATCCTAGTGCAAAGGTACTGCTTTTCTTGGGAAATGCAAGAGATTCCTTCGCTTTGCTCGGAATGACAGGGGGGGGGTATTTCTAAGATATTAGTCGAAGAAACTCCTTATAGTTCTCACTATTCTTTATACCAAAAACTGCCATAGAATGGGGACTTGTGGTAAAAAACTGCCTGATAGGGGTGGTTTTTTACCAAGAATCGGCTCTGGAGGCCACTTTGTGGTTAAACGTTTAAACGGTTAAGAACTTCCTAAAGGATTTCGCGGCCAGCATCCGCAACATCGTAGGCGGCCGCAGCGGCTCCTATGAGCAGGAACTCATCAACGGTATGTTGATGGTCACCGCATCCGGCACCGCCGTCAAGCTAGCGTAATTCTTTTATTTCTCCAACCTCTTTTCGGTCTCTATCCGCGTTGCCTCAAACATCTCCATCATGCCGGACAAGGCGGCGAAGGGCATGAACTGGGCGGCGCGTTTGGCCATGCTCATCCGCCGATGGCCCTTCGGCTCGGGCCTCGGCAGGTCTATAATGTCTTCGTAAGGGTTCATGCCTGCAAAGGTAGAACGCCGATTTGTCAGCCTTTGACAAGTCGCCACCGGCGTGAAAAAAAGTATTTTTTATTATATTTGTAGGTTAACACGACACTAAAAAACATTTTAATATGGGAGCATTTCACGCATACGACATCAGGGGAATCTATAACGTAGATTTCGATAAGGAAACCGCATACAAGATCGGGGCATTCCTGCCCGAGCTGCTGAAGGCAGACAAAGTGCTGGTGGGCCGCGATTGCCGCGTCTCCGGCCAGGAGATCCACGACTATCTCATCAAGGGCATCACCGATGCCGGGGCAGATGTAGACGACATCGGCCTAAGCAGCACTCCGCTGGTGTATTTCGGCACAGCGAACTACGGCTACAAGGCCTCGGTGCAGATCACGGCATCGCACAACCCTGCCGAGTACAACGGCATGAAGGTCTCCCGCGAGAACGCTCTTCCCGTGGGCCTGGATACCGGCCTCGGCCAGATCAAGGCATGGATAGAGGAGGGGCGCCCCACGCCCAAGGCAGCCAAGCCTGGAAAGGTGAGGGAAATCGACATCAAGCCGGACTATATCGCCTTCCTCAAGAAGTACAAGGGCGACTACTCCAACCTCAAGATCGCATTCGACCTCTCCAACGGCATGGCCAATCTTTTTGCCAAGGAGATATACAAGGACGAAAACGCCGAGTGGCTCTTCGACACCATCGACGGCCGCTTCCCCAACCATGAGCCTAACCCGCTGATTCCCAAGAATGTGCAGCCTCTGCGCGAGCTTGTGGCAAAGTGCGGGGCCGACCTGGGAGTCATCTACGATGGCGATGCCGACCGCGTGATGTTCGTGGACGACAAGGCCCGTTTTGTGGCGCCCGACCTCATCATTGCCATGATGGCCCAGTACTTCTGCGACGAGCGCGGAGAAAAGAACCCCCGCGTGCTCCAGGAAATCCGCTCCTCCAAGGCAGTAGGGGAGTATCTGCAGAAGTACGGTGCCGAGCTCCACACCTGGCGTGTTGGCCGCGCATTCGCAGCTCCCAAGCTCCGCGAGATCGACGGCCTCTGGGGCGGTGAACTCGCCGGGCACTATTATTTCAAAGACTTCTTCTATTCCGACAGCGGCATGCTCGCCAGCATCATCGTGCTGCGCATCGTGTCTGCCCTCAAGAAGCAGGGAAAGAGCTTCAGCCAGCAGATCGACGAGCTCACCAAGTACAAGAACTCCGGCGAGATCAACTTCCGTGTGGAAGACAAGGCCGGTGCCATGGAGGCAGTGAAGAGCTTCTTCGAGAAGAGCGAGACGCCCACCGCGGTGATGGACTTCGACGGCTACCGCCTGGAGTTCCCGCAGTGGTGGTTCAACATCCGCCCGTCCAACACGGAGCCTTATCTGCGCTTCATCTGCGAGGCCACTACCGACGAGTTGCTCGCGCAGAAGATTGCCGACGCGGCAGCCATTATCGAAGGGCAGTTTGGAGGGAAGAGGGCGTAGGATGCTGAGAGTCAGGAAGATACTTATTGCAGCCCTGGCGTTTCTGCCGTCTCTGGTGGGAGCGCAGGAGCATCGCCTCAGCCTCAAGGAGGCCGAGAAACTGGTGCCGCGCGAGGTAAAGAAGCCAGTGAAATCCCTCATCCCCGGGAAGGCCAAGGCCGTGCACGACACTCTGGACACCTCGGACCCTGCCGTCAAGATCATCCTTTGCAGCGACGGCACCTGGCATTACGAGCGGGACCTGCGCGCCCTTGCCGACAGCGCTGTCTTCCGCAAGGCCTGGACCTCCGGCGAGATGAATCCCTACCGCACCAAGCTGGAGGATCTGCCGTACCGCGTGACCCTCTGCCTGGCCGACTCCGCCAGCCGCTTCTGCTGCCCACGGCAGATCAAGGTGTTCTCGCCCTTCGGATGGCGCAGGCGCCGCAATCATACCGGGGTGGACCTGCCCCTTCCTACTGGCACGCCGGTGTATGCCGCGTTCGACGGCCGCGTGCGTTGCTCCATGTATAACCGCGGCTACGGCAATGTGGTGGTGATACGCCATGCATCCGGCCTGGAGACCACCTACGCGCATCTTTCCGCCCGCAAGGTGGAGCCGGGGGACTATGTTTCCGCGGGGGATGTGATAGGCCTCGGAGGCTCTACCGGGCGCTCCACCGGCCCGCATCTGCACTTCGAGACGCGCTACGAGGGCTTTGCCTTCGATCCGCAGTGGCTGATAGATTTCGAGACTGGCACCCTGCGCCACGGCTGGTTCGTGCTCAAGCGCAAGTATCTCTCCAACACCTCCAGGTATTACCCAGAATCCGAGGAGGAAGAGGAGGAGATCTACAAGACCGAGGAGGAGGAGCGCGCCGAGGCGGACCGCATTGCCAAGGAGATGGCTGCGGCCCAGTACCACACTGTTAAATCCGGCGATACGCTCTATGGCATCGCCAGCAAGTATCACACTTCGGTGGCTGCCATCTGCAAACTGAACGGCATCAGCGCATCCACCCCTCTTAGGATAGGTAAAAAGTTAAGAGTTAAATAGTTATGAAAAGGATCCTTCTTGCGGCTTTGGTCTTGTTGCTCGCTGCTACAGCCTGCAGCAGGCGCTCGCCAGAGCTCTACACAATCAGGAACGCCTCCGGCATGGAGGTGAGCATCACCGACTTCGGCGGACGCATAGTCTCGTTGCTTGCGCCCGACCGCGACGGGAGTCTTCGCGACGTGGTTCTCGGCTTCGATAATCTCAAGGATTATTATCCCGAGCGCAACCAGACCGACTTCGGGGCCAGCATCGGCCGCTATGCCAACCGCATCAAGGACGGCGTCATCACCATCGACGGAGTGAAGTATCAGCTCTCCCGCAACAACTTCGGGCACTGCCTGCATGGCGGCGAAAGGGGATGGCAGTACAAGTTCTACGATGCCGTGGAGCACACAGAGAATAGCCTGAAGCTGAAGATGGATTCGCCGGACGGCGACCAGGGCTTCCCCGGAAACGTGACGGCCTTTGTGACCTTTACCCTCACCGACGACAACAGGCTGGATATCCGCTACGAGGCCACTACGGATGCCCCCACGGTGGTTAACATGACCAACCATTCATACTTCAATCTTTCCGGCGACCCTGCCGCGAACACCATCTGCGCCCACGAGCTCTGCATCAACGCCTCCAGCTTTACTCCCGTGGACGATACCTTCATGACCACCGGAGAGATCTGGCCCGTGGAGGGCACTCCCATGGATTTCCGCACTCCCAAGCCCGTGGGGCAGGATATCGACGCGGATTACGAGCAGCTGCGGAACGGCCGCGGCTACGACCATAACTGGGTGCTGGACACCAAAGGAGATGATTCCACCGTTGCCGCGGAGCTCTACAGCCCCGAGAGCGGCATAGTGCTGAGAGTCTACACCGACGAGCCCGGGATCCAGGTGTATGCCGGCAACTTCCTGGACGGCACCGTCACCGGCAAGGGCGGGGTAGTGTACGCTCATCGCACCGCCATCTGTCTGGAGACCCAGAAATTCCCCGACACTCCCAACAAGCCCGAGTGGCCTTCTGCCCTGCTCGTGCCTGGGGAAACCTACACCAGCCATTGCGTATTTGAATTCGGAACTAAATGAATATGAAAAAGATAGCTTTTGTTTTGGCCGCGCTCGTGGCGCTGGCTTGCAATAAGTCCGAAACCCCCGCTCCGGAGGATTCCCTGACAATCAACGGTTCCAAGAACCTGTCTTTCGAGATTGCCGGAGGCAAGCAGAATATAGTGTTCACCACGAATGCCGACTGGACTGCCAGGCCTTCTTCTACCTGGCTGGACCTCTCTGTCGAAAAGGGCGCGAAGGGTGCCGGCTCGGTGGAACTGACCGTTACCCAAAACACCGGTTATACCGTCAGGAACGGCTACATCGCCTTTGCGGCGGGCACTGCCAAAGACACGGTTTACGTGACCCAGGCCTGTGCGGATTTCCTGAACGTGGAGCCTTCGTCGTTCAGCGTCGGAAATGCCGGAGGAGTGTATTTCTCCAAGCTCAAGACCAATCTGGACTATAGTGTTAAGGTCGAGGATGCATCCGCTTCCTGGATCAGCGTCAGCGGCGAGGGGGTCAAGGCTGTGTCGGATATCACCCTGACTATCAACGTTGCCCGCATCGAAGACGTGCACGGGCGTTCCGGAAAGATCCTGGTTTCGGCCGGGAGCCAGTCTGCTGAAATCAGCATCAGCCAGAGCGGCCAGGCGCCTGAATTCTCCGCTACCGTCGCCGACAGGAGGGCCCCCGTGGCAGGGGAGACCTTCTCCGTTCCGGTCAGCACCAATCTGGAGGTCAGCGCTTCGGTGCCTTCGTGGATTACCGCCACCCGCACTGCCGAGGGCTTCGACTTCACGGTTTCCGCCAATACCGGGGATGACGCCCGCACCGGCACCGTGACCATCTCCAACGCCGAATTCAACAAGAAGGCCAGCTTCAAGGTGAGCCAGAAGTCCCCCAAGTCGATGTACATCCTCGCCATAGGCAACAGCTTCTCTACTGATGCGATGGAGTACCTCTATCAGATTCTGCAGGAGTTGGGCTACAAGGATGTCTTCCTGGGCAACCTCTACATAGGCGGATGCACCCTGCAGACGCATGCGAACAATATCACCTCTTCTGCGAATGCCTACGAGTACCGTGTAAACAACAGCGGCAAATGGACTTCTACCAACGGATACATTTCCACTACCGCCATGAAGGAGCGTGACTGGGACTTCGTGAGCATGCAGCAGGCCAGCGGCTATTCGGGAATTGCGGACAGTTACGAGCCTTATCTGTCTACCGTGGTTGAAGCCGTGAAGCGGTACTGCCCCAACGCAAAGCGTATGTGGCACATGACCTGGGCCTACCAGGGCAACTCCGGTCACAGCGACTTTGCAAAGTATGGGAAGAGCCAGATGACCATGTATAATGCCATCCTGGATGCGGTGAAGACCAAGGTTCTGACCCGCGGGGACTTCGATTTCGTGATCCCCAGCGGCACCGCAGTGCAGAACCTGCGCACCAGTTATCTGGGCGACACCATCACCCGTGACGGCTATCACATGTCCTACAACAACGGCCGCCTTCTCACCGGCCTGATGTGGGCCCGCCAGATCACCGGCAAGAGCATAGAGGGCATCACCTACAAGCCTTCTTCCTATACGTATACTGCAGACCAGATAAAGGTTATCAAGGAAGCCGTGGAGAATGCTTATGTGAAGCCTTACGAGGTGACGACGTCTACTATTCCCGCACCCGAGCCGGATTATATTTATCCGACCGACGAACTGAAGGCTCAGTTCACCGGGGCGGGGTATTCGCTGGATGCCTACGAGGCTGTGCCTCTGATTATCGAGAACAAGGCGTACTACAATTCGACCAGCAGTTCGAATGTTACCAGCGCTGCCAACGGAAGCTCTGCGACCAACCTGGTGCAGTTTGCCGCCACTCAGATTTTCGCGAAGAGCCAGATTCCTAACGGCTCGGTGATAGTGCTCAAGAGCGGCTATCAATACAGGCCGGAGGGATGGACGAATCTTTCTACAAAGAATGCTTCTTCTGCCCGCCCTGGCAATGTGACAACTTCGATTGTTGTGGTGAACGATGCCTGGTGGGGGAGCTGGAACTACCGCGCTTTCAATCTGGCCAAGGAAAAAAATCCGAACTTGACCGATGCCGAACAGGAGACCCTGAGGAGCTGCTTTGCCATCTTCAAGCCTAAGCAATGAGAAGGGTTTTGATCTTGCTGTCTGCCGCTGCGGTGCTTGCCTTGCAGGCCTGCTGCGGCGGACAGTCGCATTTGGTGGCCGATGAGTCGGTGATTGCCGCATCGCCCTGCTCGGACAGCATCTATCTCTATACCCCCGCGATAGTGGAGGGTTTTGACGGGCGCTATGTTGTGGCGGTAGATTATGGCGGGCCCGGCACCGGCGCCCTGGATGGCCCCAGGTCCGATTTTGGGGACTACAAGGCCGGCAATCAGATCCGGGTTCTCCTTTCCGATGACCGCGGCGCCCACTGGCGGGAAACATCTGCCCGCATCCCCATGATGCACGAGATCCTCTTCAAGGCGGGGGAGTCGCTCTACATGATAGGGCACTCGCGGCGCCTGCTCATCTGCCGCAGCGACGATAACGGGGAGACCTGGAGCGCTCCTGCCGTGCTTTGCGCGGAGGGCCGCTGGCATCAGAGCTGCACCTCGGTGGACGTGTATGACGGCAAGGTGACCCTGGCCTACGAGAGGTGGATTTCCGACGGGCATCCCTGGCCCGGAGTTGGCCCTGTGCTCATGCAGGCCCCTGTTTCTGCAGATCTGACCCTGGCCTCGAGCTGGAAGTTCTCGCCCCTTTATGACCCCGATCCCGCCATGGAGGCCGCCCTCCCAGCGGGTATGGCTCTCGAGGGGGACGGGCATTCCGGCCTGCTGGAAACGAATGTGGTGAGGGTGTTGGATCCGTCAAGGCCTTTCTATGATTCTCTGGGGCGCTCCGTGGTGCTGCTGTCCCGGGCCAATGCCGGCATGCCGGATATCGGCGTGATGCTCCGCGGCCGGGAGATGCCGGACGGCACCTTGCTGATCGACCGCTGGCCCCGCAAGAGAGGGGAGGCGCTCTTCGCGCACATCCCCGGAGGGCATCTGAAATTCCATATAGTGTATGATTCCGAGTCCGGGCTGTTCTGGCTTCTGCATTCGCAGAGCGATGGGATTATGCAGGAGCGGCGCCGCCTGGCCCTGTCGTATTCTCCTGATTTGTTGCGCTGGACCTTCGCCGGCCTCGTTGCCGTGGGCCCTTCCGACCATTCTGCCCGGCACTATGCGACAATGATCGTGGACGGCGACGACCTCTGCATAGTCAGCCGCTCAGGCGATCTTGCCGCCCGCACCGCCCACGACGGCAACATCGTTACCTTCCACCGGGTGAAGAATTTCAGGAAATTGGTTTATTGATCTTCGATCCGGATAAAATCCTGCGTCAGGCTTCCCTGGGGGCTTTCGATGGTGATGGTCATCTCGTCTGCTGAGGCAAAGAACACCGACGCGTCGTACATCAGATCGAATGGCTCCCATCCGAAGATGAGCTTGGAGTTAGGCTCGTCGTACTCGTATCTGCCGTACAGCTCTATGTCCAGGTACTGGGTCTGGATGAGGGTGCCGTTCTCCCTGAATTCGTAGCGGGAGTAGTACATGCCCTCGTGAAGCCTGTCGTAGAGGACAGACGTGCCATTGGCATTCTTGTAAAGGCCGGACACCATGCCCCAGGTGCCTACGATGCTGTATTCGGGTTCTTCCTCCTTCGGAAAAGCACTGCACGCTCCCAGAAAGAGTACTGGGATAAGGAGGAGTGGAAGGATTGACTTCCTTTTGAAAAAACTTTTAAACATGCGTGCGCCGTAAGGCCCCACAAAGATAGCAAGTATTTTGGATTACCAGCCTAAAAAGAAGATTAAAAAATCTCGATGCCGAGGATACTGATAATGAGTTGTAGTCCATTCATCTTCGTTTTCGTTGTATGCAGAAGACCTGTAGAGTTTTTTTGCCATTTTCTTTACAGGTAGGCCGAAAAATGGCTGACCTGTAGAGCTTTTGGCCATTTTTCTTTACAGGTAGGCCGAAAAATGGCTGACCTGTAGAGCTTTTGGCCATTTTTCTTGACAGGTAGGGGGTAAAAAGGGGGTACCTGTATAGAAAATGCGTTTTTTCTCGACAGGTGCCGGGCGATAACCATCCAGCGTTTGAATTGATTCTTGAAATACTGTGACAATAAGAAAACGGACAAACCTTCGTTTCCGACGATTTGTCCGCTTTGGCTCCCCCTCGGGGACTTGAACCCAGGACCCCCTGATTAACAGTCAGGTGC
>DGUE01000147.1:4104-6761 GCA_002393895.1 Bacteroidales bacterium UBA4318 | reverse complement strand
CTAACCAACTGAGCTAAGGAGGAATTTGTGGACTGCAAAGGTAGTATAAAAAGTTTAGAGTGCAAAATCTTTTTTGAACTTTTTTCACAGTGTTTTTTTACCTATATTTGTAGTTCAGTAGTTTTATGGATATTACATTACTGTCTAAGATGATAGGCGAGCTCCTGCTCGACCATGAAGAAGTGGGCCTTCCGGGGCTCGGTGCCTTCCTGGCCGAAATGGTGCCCGCAAGCTTCTCAGACAAAGGATACACCATAAATCCCCCCTACAGGCGCGTGACCTTCCTTCCCAGCCGTTCGGAAGATGACTCCCTCGTGGAGCTCTACAGCCAGAGCAACGGCATAGACTACGATCAGGCCAAGGCCATCCTCCAGCATTTCCTCGAGGAGACCAAGAAGGATCTTCTGGATAAGAAGCTGGTGGTTTTTCCCGGCCTGGGGCGCCTGCGTTCCACCCGTCAGAACAATTTCTTCTTTATCACCGATGAGGATTTGGACATCTTCCCGGATGGTTTCGGCCTGCCGGCGGTGAGTCTGAAGAATCATGTGGAGACGAAGGAGGAGGTGCAGGAGAAGGTTGAGGAGTTGGTGACGCTCGTCGAGGCGCCGGAAGAATCTCCCCTCCTGGAACTCGCAGAACCCGCCGCCGAAGGTGCGGGTTCTTCCGCGTCGCAAAGCGACCCGTTCCGGGAAAATGCTCCAGAACCCGCACCTTTGGCGGCGGAATCCAAACCCCGCAAGCCGTTCCCGCGCTGGCTCAAAACCACCCTGATCGTCATCCTGATCCTGGTGGCCCTGGCAGCAGTAGCCCTCGCCACCTTCGTAATCCTCGCACAAGCCGCACCGGACTTCATCGACTCCATACTCTACACTCCAGAGGAACTCCGGATAATCAATTACCAATAGCCAATGTCCGAACTCCTCTATCCAATCGAACCCGCCCCGCTGCTTGCCGTGAAATCTGCACGGGGAAACTCGGAAATCCTTCCCATAATCGAAGCCAGCGGCCTGGTAATAGGCCGCAGCACCCGCAAGGCCTGCCACAACCATCCCGAACTTCTGCACCCCGTGGTGCACCTCCATATTATCAATCCCTTCGACAAGATCTTCCTCCAGAAGCGCTCCGCCAACAAAGACCTCTTCCCTGGCCGTTGGGACACCGCGGTAGGAGGGCATGTGACCTATGGCGAAAGCCTCATCGAATCCCTCATCCGCGAAGCCGGAGAAGAACTTGGCTTCGTGGATTTCAATCCGTCCTTCATCGAAAACTACATCTGGAACAGCCCCAACGAGTCGGAGATGGTGAACGTGTTCGCCACAGTTACCGACAGGGTCATCTCCCCGGACAACGACGAAGTGGACGAAGGCCGCTGGTGGACCAGGCGCGAAGTGGACGAGGCCATGGGCAAGAACATACTCACGCCACAGTTCGAGCAGGAGTACAAGAGAATCCAGGACAAGCTCTTCGCCTTGTTATGATATGGCAGACATCCAGAAATTCATAAAGGACCAGCTCTCCGTGTGGCCTCTGGCCGCGGCCAACTTCCGTTCGCTGAAGAATGCGGAATACCGTTATATGGACGTAGGCGGGCTGAAGGTCACAATCCAGAGCAATCCCTGCCGCATAATCTCCTCCACCGCCGAGGTGGACGAGAAATCCATCGCCGCGAGGCCCTGCTTCCTCTGCCCGGCAAACCGCCCCAAGGAGCAGTTCCACGTGAAGTACGAGGGCAAGAAGCACCGCAGCTACAACGTGCAGGTGAACCCCTATCCCATCTTCCGCAACCACCTGGTGGTGGCCCGCGACCAGCATCTGCCGCAGACCATCTGGCATCACTTCCCGGACATGCTGCTCTTCACGAAGATGTATCAGGACTTCACCGTGTTCTACAACGGCCCCATGAGCGGCGCGTCCGCCCCGGATCATCTGCATTTCCAGGCCTGCCCCAGGGGGATTCTTCCGCTGGAGCTGGCGGCCGACAAGGCGCTGGACAGTGCGACGGGCGAACTCGAGCGTGTGCAGGATGCCAGCCTCTACAAGTTCGACGGCTTCACCCGCGGGGTCTACATCCTCAAGGCCACTACCCAGAAATCTATGGCCAAACTCTTCTACCGCCTGCTGGAGTGCTCTCCGCGCAGGGAAGGGGAGGGCGAGCCGCGCTTCAACCTTTATTCCTGGTACAAGAACGGGGAGTTCCGCACGGCGGTCGTGCTCCGTTCCAACCTGCGCTCGCATCACTATTTTGCCGAGGGCGAGGAGCACCTGGTGATGAGCCCCGGCGCCGCCGACATGGCCGGTTTCTTCATCGCCCCGCGCGAGGAGGATTTCCATAAGATTACCCAGGAGCAGCTGCGGGCCATGGTGGAGGAAGTGTCTGTGAGTGAGGAAGATGATGCCCTCGTGGTGTGGCGCCTGACCCGCACCCAGCCAAAGATCGACGTGGGCATAATGGCCGCCCGCGAGATAACCTTCGAGATAATTTCCGACGGCGCCGGCCCCCAGCGGGTGAGCTGGTGCGACGGCAAGATAAACTACAACGGTGCCCTCTACGACGAGCTGACCTTCGACGCCCGCACCCGTTCCACCCTGTTCAGCGAGCCCAGCTTCATCCTCCACGACATGACCATAGGCATAGGGTTCCACTGGGAGCAGAAGAT
>DGUE01000147.1:0-4035 GCA_002393895.1 Bacteroidales bacterium UBA4318 | reverse complement strand
ACCCGCCGTTTCGCCGGCAGGCTCAGGTTCATTGTTGAGGGGGATAAGATACGCGCCATCAACCGCCTTGGGCTGGAGGACTATCTGCTGAGCGTGATCTCTTCGGAGATGCACGCGGATGCCCCGCTCGAATTCCTGAAGGCGCATGCCATCATCTCCCGTTCCTGGCTGATGAGCAACCTCCGCACGCATGAGCATTTCGATGTGTGCGCAGACGACCACTGCCAGCGCTATCAGGGCCTGGACGGTGCCGTGGGGCAGAATGTGCGCGATGCGGTGGACCGAACCTGGGGGAGCGTGCTCACCTACAAGGGCGAGCTTTGCGACACCCGTTATTCCAAGTGCTGCGGCGGCATCACCGAGCTCTACAGCACCTGCTGGGAAGACAAGGACTATCCCTATCTGCAGGCGGTTGAGGATGCTCCCGCCCCCGGCGAGAGGCCTTTCTGCGACACTGACGACGAACAGATCCTCCGCAAGGTGCTGAACGACTACGATCTGAAGACCCGCGATTTCTTCCGCTGGACAGAGCGCCTCGGCGGGGGAATCAAATATCTGAAGCCCCTGAAACGCGGCCCTTCCGGCAGGATTTACGAGCTGGAGATAGAGGACGGCAACGGCCGCAGGGTGCTCGGCAAGGAACTTGCCATCCGCAAGGCCCTCAGTCCCTCCTGCCTCAAGAGTTCCGCCTTCGAAGTGGAGTGGAAGGGGGATGAATGCATACTCCACGGGCGTGGATGGGGCCACGGTGTGGGCCTCTGCCAGATAGGCGCGGCGGTGATGGCGTCCCGCGGATACGACTGCGCGCAGATCCTCCGCCACTATTATACCGGTACCGACATAAGTCAGATGAAAGATGAGTAAAGGCAGGACTCCCTGGCTCTGGGTGCCCACGTTGTATTTTGCGGAGGGCATACCTTACTTTATAGTGAATGTTGTTTCCGTGACCATGTTCAAGCGCATGGGCATGGGGAATGCCGAGCTTGCGATGTACACAAGCCTCCTCTATCTCCCTTGGGTGATAAAGCCCCTTTGGAGCCCTCTGGTGGATGTTGTGCGCACCAAGCGCTGGTGGATCCTGATGATGCAGGCGCTGCTTACCCTGTGCTTTGCGGGGCTGGCGCTGAGCCTTCCGTCCCGCACCGGCGAACCTGTGAGTGCCTTTGCCGTCTGCCTCATCATCTTTTATATCTCAGCCATGCTTTCCGCTACGCACGATATTGCGGCGGACGGCTACTATATGCTGGCGCTGGATGAGCACCGGCAGAGCCTTTTCGTGGGCATCAGGAGCACTTTCTACCGCATTGCGTCCGTGTTCGGGCAGGGGGTGATCGTGGTGGTTGCTGGCCTTCTGGAGACGCGCTATGGGGATATCCCGCGTGCCTGGAGGGTGACGTTGCTGCTTAGTGCCGGGTTATTCCTTCTGGTGACCCTTTGGCATCAGTTCATCCTGCCGGCGGAAAAGCCCGCCGCGACGGGCAAAGGGCCCGTCCGCTCTGTATGGTCCGCCTTCGCCACCTTCTTCCGCAAACCCGGCGTCTGGCTCGCCATCATCTTCATGCTCCTCTACCGCCTGCCCGAAGCCCTCTCCGTCAAAATGCTCACACCCTTCATGCTCGATGCCGTCGGGGACGGCGGCCTGGGCCTCAGCACCGCGCAATCCGGCCTCGTGTACGGCACCGTGGGGGTGATCGCCCTTACCGTCGGCGGCATACTCGGAGGCATCTGGAGCGCCCGGGTAGGCCTCCGGAAGGCCCTCTGGCCCATGGCACTGGCGCTCGCGCTGCCTTGCTCGGTGTATCTGTTCATGGCCCTGGCCCAGCCTTCGAACATCCTTACGATTTATTTTTGCGTGGCGCTGGACCAGTTCGGCTACGGCTTCGGATTCACGGCGTACATGCTCTACATGATGTATTTTTCGCAGGGGCAGTATAGCACTTCGCACTATGCGATCTGCACGGCATTTATGGCCCTGAGCATGATGATTCCGGGATTTTTTGCCGGGATGCTGCAGGAGGCGCTGGGCTATCCGGGCTTCTTTGTGCTGGTGATGGTGTGCTGCCTCGCAACCGTGTTGGTGACGGCTTTGCTGCCTTCGCGCATCGATCCGTCTTACGGCAGGAAGTAAATCTTGGTACGATATATGCAAATATCAAACTGAATAGTTATATTTACGGACACTAAAATTGAGCATTATGAAAACTACATTTAAAATCGCGCTCGCAGCCGTAGCAGCTATGGCGCTCGCAATATCTCCAGTTAATGCCCAATCCAGAGGCGGCAGCAGCAGCCGCTCGTCTTCAAGTCAGACCAGCAGCAGCCGCTCCTCTTCCAGCGCGTCCAGGAGTTCATCTTCCGGTTCCTCGCGCAGCTCCTCTTCGATGAGTTCATCGTCGAGCAGCTCCAGGGCACAGGGCGGTACCATCAGCCGCTCCAGCAGTAGTTCCAGCAGCAGCCGTTCCGGCAGCACTGCCAGCCGCTCCAGCTCGAGCACTTCGCGCTCCAGCGCAAGTACTTCCCGCTCTAGCAGCAGCTCCAGCAGCAGCCGTTCCGGCATCAGCACTTCCCGCTCCAGCAGCACGGGAACCAGCTCTGCCAGCCGCTCATCTTCGAGCTCCGGCATCAGCACTTCCCGTTCGGGCAGCACCAGCAGCCGCAGCAGCGCGGCCGCTCCTGCAACCACCACCACTGCCAGAGGCGGAAGCCGCAGCAGCGTGGGTGGAGTGGGCAATGCCAACACCAACCGCAATGTCAATCCTACCAACAGCTACGATCGTCAGACCGCAGGCGCACCCAACGAGGTTCGTTTCGATCCTCATGGAAAGAGGATAGCTCCTATCCGCCGCGACCCGATTCCTTTCGACCGTCCAGGCTACTTCTATGGGCATCATCCCCACTACTACGGATACAGGGTGCATCATCTGCCCCACTACAACAGGTATCGCTACTGGGGACGCACCTACTACTACTATAACGGTATCTACTACCGCTACTGGGATCACGTCTACCACGTCTGCCGTCCTCCTTATGGCATCTTCTTCGACCGCGCTCTGTATGAGCTCGAGCTGGATGTGCTGAGGTTCGCATACTACAATAATGTGTATCGCACCTACAATGTTGTGAATAACAACTACTCCACCATCAACGAGCAGAATCAGATCATCGCGCAGAACAATGCCACCATCGCCGCCCAGAACGCAGCGATCGCGCAGAACAACGCTACCATCGCAGCCCAGCAGCAGGTTGCTGCAGCAGGCGCCCCCGTTGCCGGTGCACCCGCAGCCACGATGGATGTGAATACCCTCAGGTCGTATGCTTCCTACCAGCTGGCCACCCAGCTCGGCCTCGTGCAGAGCTTCGCTGCCAACGGAACGGACTACTACTACGACGACGGTGTGTTCTTCACCGCAGATCCCAAAGGCCAGTTCAAGGTGATCGTGCCTCCTGCAGGTGCCCTCATCAAGGCTCTGCCCGAAGACTATGAGACTGTGACCCTGGCCGACGGCAAGGAGTACTACCAGGTGGATGACACCATCTACCGCATGACCGTCTCCGACGGCGTTCCTTACTTCGAGGTTCTCGGTCAGATCCAGAAGTCTTAATCCTTCTGGCGTTTACCGGTCCTTAGCTGGCCGGTCCACGTTTTCCGGTTCTTGTTAGCCGGTTCACGTTTTCCGGTCTTTGTTAGGCGGTCCTTGTTAGCCGGTCCATTGAAGCTATTCCAACCTGGTGCGAAACCCCGCGTTTCGCACCAGGTTGCCGCTTACCGCCCCCCTCTCGCCACACCTTCTTCGCCACGCCGCCCCCGCTCCACCACGCTTGCACTCCCTACCCGCCCCACCTCACCACGCCACCTCCACTGCGCCGCCCCCGCTCCCTGCCCGCCACCAGCGCACAGCACCTCCACGCCACCGCCTCCCGTGGCCCCCGCTCCACCGCGCAGCACCTCCACGCCACCGCCTCACCCCGCCGCGCCCTCGCTCCGCCACTCCGCCCCCGCTCCACCACGCTTGCACTCCCTACCCGCCCCACCTC
>DGUE01000196.1:4374-7229 GCA_002393895.1 Bacteroidales bacterium UBA4318 | reverse complement strand
TCGAAATTCATGCCCTTGAGGATGGCGTTCTTGCCGAACTTGCGACGGATCTCCAGGATAGCCTCCTGCCGGCTGCGCTCGCGCTCGGTATCCGGTTCCTCCTGGAAAAGGTCCAGCTGCACCCCCGCGGCGGAAGCCTCGTCCACCACGTGATTCGCCACCACGTACATCCGCCGCACCAGCAGGCTGCGGTCGGTTATCCTGTCGTACAACTCCCCTACCGCCTTCATTATCAGGTCGGTAGATGATGTCTGCCGCCCCAGGTTAACCGATCCGTGTGCTGGTTTGGGCACCGGGCGGCCATACCAGTCCTGCGTGACCTCACCCTTGAAGGTCCGGCCGGAAGATGCCCTGCCAGTAGCTCCGTTGCCGTCCGCCAGACTTTCCGGATCATAGCACACGGTCAGCACCATCTGGTCGCAGACCAGTTTCTGCTCCACCATCTCCAGCACCAGCTGGTCGGTAATCTCCAGCACCACAGTCCGCGCCTTCGCAAAGGTGTACGGCTCGCTCAGCACCTGCCCGTGACTCAGGCTGTGGCCTTCGGAGTGATAGCCCTTCACATCCGCAATCGTGCAGGGCTCCCACCCCCAGGCGTGGTCGATGACCAGCTCGGCGTTCACCCCGAAGAGTTTGTAGAGTTGTTCTGGGTTCGTGAGGGAGCGGCGGGCCACGTCCCCGAGGGTGCTCATCCCGTTGACCTCCAGGCGCTTGGCTATCCCCCGGCCGACTCGCCAGAAGTCCGTCAGCGGAGTGTGGGCCCAGTACTTCTGCCGGAAGCTCCGCTCATCCAGGGCGGCGATGCGCACCCCGTCCTTGTCCGGAGCGCTGTGCTTGGCCTCGATGTCCATGGCTATCTTCGCGAGGAACATGTTACTGCCTATGCCGGCGGTGGCAGTGATGCCCGTCTGCGCCAGCACATCCCGTATCATCTTCATGGCCAGGTCGTGGGCAGATGTGCCGTAGATGCGGAGGTACTGGGTGGCATCAATGAAAACCTCGTCCACCGAATAGACGTGGATGTCGTCGGAGGAGACGTATTTTAGGTAGATGCTGTTGATTAGGGTGCTGACCTGCATATAATGGTACATTCGCGGGGGCGCGATGAGATAGCCGAGGGCCTTCGAGGGGTCCTGCCGAACCTCGGGGTCCTGGGTGGCGATGCCGGAGAAGCGGTGCCCGGGGGCTTTGCGAAGGCGCTCGGCGTTAACCTGCTTCACCCGCTGAACCACTTCGAAGAGCCGGGCGCGGCCGGAGATGCCATAGGCCTTGAGGCTTGGCGTAACTGCCAGGCAGATAGTCTTTTCCGTGCGGGAGGCATCCGCCACCACCAGGTTGGTCGTGAGCGGATCCAGCCCCCTCGCCGCGCACTCTACCGAGGCGTAGAACGATTTCAGGTCTATGGCTATGTATGTCCGGGAATCCATCAGTGACTACTCCCACATGAACCTCAGCATGGAGGGGGTTTTGGAGTAGTCCCAGATGCGGATGTAGTCCATGCCGTAGAGGCGGATGTGCGAGTCGCCGCCACCGTCGTCGATGTCGTCGCCGACGAAGAGGCAGTCATCCAGGCAGTAACCGTGCTCATGGGCATAGCGCAGGGCTGCATCGAACTTGTTATACTGCGCCGGTGTAAAATCAAACGAGGTAGAGCCTCCTATATACACCGCATAATCCTTGAAGACCTTCAGCACCTCGGGATACATCGCCCGCCGCTTGGCCTTGTCGGGATCGAACTTCAGCTTCTCATACTTGTCCGGAGCCGTCCCCATCAGCCCGAAGGTCACCATCCCGCTGGCATGAAACTCCACAGGATCCCCAGAATAGGAAGTATATCCATACTTATCCCGGAAGTACTGGCACCACTTCAGGAAGAAGGCAGTATCCGCCGGAGCGGTATCCTCACGGACTATGCGGAACTCCCCGTCCACGATAGCGCTCTCCTGCATGCCGTAGTTGCCCACAATAGGCACAGGGAAATTCCCCATCTGCTTATACACGCGCGGGCAGTTCCCCGCCGCCATCATCACCACGTCGTACTTCTCGCAAAGCTTCTCCATAAGCTCACGCGCAGCGGGCTCCAGAGGCATACGGTGCTCGGTGAGAGTGGCATCCAAGTCGAAACACAGGAGCTTCTTGGCCTTGATCCGGGCCGCATCACGAACCGGGTCCAGCTCGGTAGGGTTCGAAGAGAAATAGATCTTCACCACGTCATCTACCCCGCCCCGCATCGACTCCGGCAGCTTGAAATTCAGGAAGCCGTCCCTGTAAATATATTCCACCGGCTTGCGGTTGCGAAGGAGCACGACCGAAACCGGGGCGCGGCCGGTCTTAATGCTAACCTGTCCCTTGAAGCGAGGCAGCACGTGCGCGTACCAGATGTCGGCAGCGGCCGCTTCGGGAGATCCGGCAGCCACAAGGCCGGAGCCGGCAGGCAGCCCCCGCGTAGTCAGCGGCACGTTCGAAAGCTCCACCCCCGGGGTAGGCCCGCAGCCGATCAACGACTCTTCGCCGGTGGCCATCCACTCCTTCAGTCCGGCGATCTCCTTATAGAAATTGGGGTGCATGTCCCCGGTGCCGGAAGGCCCGACGTTGGGAAGGAAGTTACCCCCGAGCGAACGGGAGGCCACGAATTCCTCCATGAACCAGCTCAGCGGGCGGAAAAGGCCGCGAGTGTTATACCCCCAGCCGCCGCCTTTCCCGGTCCAGATGTGGCAGTGTTCCCACCACTCGGACGGCACATAAGTAGGCGTCAGGCACTCGAAGGGCGTGGTAAAGTCCCCGATGCGCATCGAGGTGCCGGCGGGATTGTCGGGGTTGACGATGTTCCCCCAGCGGTCGTTAATCACTATATC
>DGUE01000196.1:0-4216 GCA_002393895.1 Bacteroidales bacterium UBA4318 | reverse complement strand
CGGCCATAATTGGTCAGCAGTTCCTCGAGCTGGGCGATAACGTATGCGAAGAACTTCTCGAAGTCCTTCCGGTTCTGCACACTGTCCTGAACCGGCCCACGCTTTCCCCAGGTGGCCACATCCCATTCTGTATCAGGGCGATAGCCCGGATAATGCCAGTCCTGAGGCGAGAAGTAGAACCCCACCCGCATTCCGGTAGCATGGCAGGCATCAACGTACTCCCGAACCAGGTCCCGTCCGCCCATATACTGCTTGACGCCGATGCCATAGCGGGAGGGCCAGAGGGCATAGCCATCGTGATGCCGGGTGGTCAGCACGGCATATTTGAAGCCGGCGTCGCGTGCGGCAGACAGGTATTTTTCAAAGTAATTCCCGGGGGCGAAGTGGTTCGCCTGATCGTAATATTCCTGCCTGGAATGATACTCCCCTCCCCATTCGTAGTCCTTGATCATGTTCCAGGATGGCTGGGCGCCGATCATGGAGTGGATGCCCCAGTGAAGGAACAGGCCGAGGCTCGCGGACGGGAACCATTGCGCGCCCGGCGCAGGGTTCGGAAATACTAGTTTGCCGTCCGCGGCGGGCGCCAGCAGCTCCTTCGCGCGCGCAAGGTCCTTCCGCGAGATGCGGTAATCCCGCGAATCAATCTCCCACTGGGCAAAAGCCCCGGCGCAAAGCGTCAGGGCCAGCAAAACTGTAATAAACCTTTTCATCTAGTCTCCGAGTGTAGCGACCATGACCGCCTTGATAGTATGCATACGGTTCTCAGCCTCATCGAACACAATGCTCGCAGGGCCCTCGAACACATCCTCGGTCACCTCGACACCATCCAGGCCAAACTTCTGGTAAACATCCTCCCCGGCCTTGGTATCGCGGTTATGATAAGACGGCAGGCAGTGCATGAACTTGCACTTGGGATTGCCGGTGCGCTCCATCAGCTTGGCATTCACCTGATAAGGCATCAGCATGGCGATGCGCTCCTTCCAGACCTCATCCGGCTCGCCCATGGACACCCAGATGTCGGTGTAGATGAAGTCGCAGCCCTTCACGCCGGCATCCACATCGTCGGTGATGGTGATGCGAGCGCCGGTTTCCTCGGCAATCTTGCGGCACTCGGCAACGAGCTCGGCAGCAGGCTGGAGGGCCTTGGGCGCCACGATGCGCACGTCCATACCCATCTTCGCACCGCCCACCAGCAGGGAATTACCCATATTGAAACGGGCATCGCCGAGGTAGGCATAGCTGACCTGCTTCAGGGGCTTGTCAACGTGCTCGCTCATGGTGAGGAAGTCCGCCAGAATCTGGGTAGGATGGAACTCGTTGGTGAGGCCGTTCCAAACCGGCACGCCGGAGTACTTGGCCAGTTCCTCCACAGTAGCCTGGGCGAAACCGCGGTACTCGATGCCGTCATACATGCGACCCAGCACGCGGGCAGTATCCTTCATGGTCTCCTTGATGCCGATCTGGCTGCCGCTGGGGCCAAGGTAGGTCACATGCGCGCCCTGGTCGTATGCTGCAACCTCGAAGGAGCAGCGGGTGCGGGTAGAGGTCTTTTCGAATATCAGGGCGATGTTCTTGCCCTTGAGGCGCGGCTGTTCGGTGCCGGTGTACTTAGCTTTCTTGAGATCCTTTGCGAGGTCCAGCAGATACTGGATTTCTGCGGGGGTGAAGTCGAGCAGCTTGAGGAAGCTGCGGTTTCTGAGGTTAAATGCCATAACTAACTATAAACTAAGGAATTATTCTTGTTCCACAGGCAGGATTTCCGAGCTGCCCGGCCTCGGTGATAACACACTGCGCGCCTCCATTCTTTACAAAAAGTATACCCGCGCGCACCTTGGGAGCCATGGAGCCCTCGGCAAACTGGCCTTCCGCCAGATAGCGTTCCGCATCGGCCACAGTGATGGCGTCAAGCGCCTGCTCGCCGGGCTTGCGGAAGTTGATGTAGACATTCGCGACATCGGTGAGGATGTAGAACTCATCGGCCTTCATCTGGATTGCGCAGAGAGTGCTGGCGAGGTCTTTGTCGATAACCGCTTCGATGCCGCGGTAGCCGTCGGGTTTCTTGATGACTGGGATGCCGCCGCCGCCGACCGTAATCACTATGCAGCCTTCGCGGGCCAGTTTCTCGATCAGGTCGATATTATGCACGTCTATCGGCTTTGGGGAAGCCACCACCTTGCGCCAGCCCAGGCCTCGGGGGTCCTCCCGATACACAGCCCCATCCTGGGGCTTCTCCGGATAATACGGCCCTACCGGCTTGGTAGGATTCTGGAAGGCTGGGTCGTCTGCCGCAACCTCCACCCGGGTGACCAGCGAGACTATGCGGCGGTGGATCCCGGCGCGAAAGAGCACGCGCTCGAGGGCGGTTTCGATCAGGTAGGCGATGGAGCCCTGGGTCTCCGCACCGCAGAAATCCATAGGCATCGCCGGCATGCCGAAGGCCTTGCTCCCGGCCTCGTGCCTCAGCAGGGCATTCCCCACCTGGGGGCCGTTGCCGTGGCCTATCACTATATCATAGCCCTTCTCGATCAGGGGCACAAGCTGCTGGCAGGTGCGCTCCACGTTCTCCAGCTGTTCGTCGAAAGTGCCTTTCTGTCCGGCGCGGAGGAGCGCATTCCCGCCGAAGGCAATCATTGCAAGTTTACTCATAGTCCAGATAAGGTTTAATCACGCACAAGAGGAAGGGTGGAGCAGCGCAGCAGCCCTCCCATCTTGGAAATCTCACGGTAAGGCACGGTCTCCACCGTAATCCCCTGCTCTTCCAGCCACGCCTTGAGGCGCGTGAAGTGCTCTTCCACCACCACAATGTCCTCGGCGATGGAGAAGATGTTGGAATTCATCCAGTACATCTCTTCCTTCGTGAGCTCGAACACGTTCTCCTGCCCGAACAGATCCACCAGATGCTGCGCGTCGCGAGGATTGATGAAGCCGTCCCGGTAGATGATGGCCTTCCCCCGGCCTACCGGCATGAAGGTGCAGTCCAGATGGAGGATGCCCTCGTAGGGATCGGTATCGCTCTTGCGGAGGTTAAGGGGGATGATATCCTTGTCCGGGAAGATCATCTTCAGGTAATCCAGCGCCAGCGCATTGGTGCGGGCGGTCTTCAGGCTGGGATAATCCGGGAAGTTGTACTGCCCGACGAAAATCACCCCGTTGTAGAGGATGACATCCCCGCCCTCCACGTGCACAGCCTCGGGGAGGTTGTAGATATTCTTATAGTGGATATTGCGGTAGATGGGCTCGTAGGCATCGATCTCCGCCTGGCGGTCGGGGATGATGTTCGAGACTATGATCTTATCGTCGATAACAAAGCCCACGTCCCGGGCGAAAACCTGGTTGCAGTTGGTCACGAGGGCAGGACGGTGGACCTTCACCCCATGCTTCTTGAGGATGGCCTCGAAGGCCTCCATCTCATGCACTATATCTGCCTCCTTAGGATAAACCCCGTTCTTTACGGATTCGTATGACTTGCTGTCGAAGGCCTCCTCAAGCGTCGGAGCAGGCCCGTTGGAATACGGAAGGCCCAGGATTACTTCCCTGAGCCGTCCGGTTTCTGATGTTATGTGAAGTTGCATTACTCTTTGTCGAGTTTTTCGTAGATCGAGTTATTGGATTTATATTCCGGAACGATTTGCTTCATCTTGCGCACCGTTTCCATATTGTCATATAACTTGGCGGTTTCCACAAGGTCCTCGATGGCCCTGTTGACCTCTTCGTAGTCATACTCGCGCACCTGGGCGATACGGATCTTCTCGTGGAAAGTGGGCTTGGTGCCCTCGAGCTCGTTCAGCACCTCTTCGTAGAGCTTCTCGCCATCACGCAGGCCGGTGTACTTGATCTCCACGTTCTTGGCGCCGGAAAGGGCTATCATCCTCTTTGCAAGGTCCGCGATCTTGACAGGCTTGCCCATGTCGAAGACAAAAATCTCGCCGCCGTTACCCTTCGTGCCTGCCTCGAGCACAAGCTTGCAGGCCTCGGGAATCAGCATGAAGAAACGGACTATGCGCTCGTCGGTGACGGTGACGGGGCCTCCCCTCTTAATCTGCTCGCGGAAGAGAGGGATGACGCTGCCGTTGCTGCCCAGGACGTTTCCGAAACGGGTGGTGACGAACTGGGTGTATTCCTTGCGCTGGGGCAGGGCTTCCATCTTGAGCTTGCGGTCCAGACTCTGAACGTAGATCTCGCAGATACGCTTGCTACAGCCCATCACGTTGGTGGG
>DGUE01000142.1:2526-3717 GCA_002393895.1 Bacteroidales bacterium UBA4318 | reverse complement strand
GTTCCAGGCGATACTCATTAGACTTATGATGATGAGAAGCCTTTTCATCCTATTCGGTTGTATGTTCCCGGACGCCACGGGTTTCGATGTCGGACATCCTTCATGCAAAGTTCGAAGAATTTTTCCAAAATGGGGTATTTCCTTATCCGATTGTTTTGATTTCTGCGGCAAAGGTAGAAGGATTCCCGCAGCCGACCGTTATCAATATTTCCGGAGATTTTGACGATTATTCAGAATGTGCTAAATTTGTAGGTTATGAACCACTTCAGCTTGGAAGTAAAGAAATCAGCCAAGAAGCTTTAGCATGATCGACCTCAAGTCCTGGAACCCGTGGCACGGATGCAGAAAGTACAGCGAAGGCTGTGCCAACTGCTATATGTTCGTGCTGGACAAAGCCCACAAGGTTCCGGGACAGTCCACGGAGATATTCCGCACCAAGAATTTCGCCAAGCCGATGGAACGGGACCGGAAAGGAAATTTCAAGGTCCCGCCGGGTTACTGGGTACGGGTGAACATGACCTCCGACACGTTTCTGGAGGAGGCCGACCCCTGGCGCGATGCGATGTGGCGCATCATCCGCTACCGCTCGGACGTGAAGTTCTATATCCTCACCAAACGGGCGCTCCGGATGGCGGACCATCTCCCCGCCGACTGGGGTGAAGGCTATGAAAACGTGCAACTTAATGTCACCTGTGAGAACCAGCGCGCCTTCGACGAGCGCTGGCCCATACTCCGGGACATTCCCGCCAGGCACAAGGGCATGAACCTTTCTCCGCTTATCGGTCCCATTGACATTGAACCGGCCCTTGCCTCAGGGCAGATCGAACATATCGACCTGGGCGGCGAAGCCTATGGCGGCCAGAGGCCCTGCCGCTACGAATGGGTCAGGCAGATCAGTGATGCCTGTGCCCGGCACCGGGTGAACTTCGCCTTTGATTCGACCGGAGAGGTTTTCATCAAAGACGGACGCAGCTATCGGATCCCCGACCAGAAGACGCAGCTCCACCAGGCGTTCCGCTCCGGATTGAGCCATTATTTCGGCCCTGTCCGGTTCAAGCTGTACGCCCCTGAATACGGAACACTGCTTACTGAGGATGAACTGTATCATCCCAGGTACAACCGTCACCGTTGCGCGGAATGCACCATGGCCTTCGCCTGCGCCGGCTGTGGACGATGCGGACGCTGCAAAGA
>DGUE01000142.1:0-2422 GCA_002393895.1 Bacteroidales bacterium UBA4318 | reverse complement strand
TGGTGGACCTGCATGAAATCTGGACCCCGGAATGAGGGATGCCCCGCTGAAACAACCCACGCACAAGTTCAACCGAAATCAACCTGAAAACAAAATATGA
This sequence comes from Bacteroidales bacterium UBA4318, assembly GCA_002393895.1. Next base: position 2,322 of record DGUE01000142.1, on the reverse strand, counting down.
AAGTACTACTTATCAATGGGAGTCCACGCCAGAAAGGCAATACCGCAATCGCACTTGCCGAAATTGCAAAAACGCTTGCGGAGGATGGTATCGACAGTGAAACCGTATGGATCGGCAACAAGCCGATAAGAGGCTGCACGGCTTGTAACCAGTGCGGCAACAAACCGGGTGCCTGCGTTTTCAATGACGATTGCTGCAACGGGATAAGTGCAAAATACGCATCTGCCGATGCCCTGATCATAGGCACTCCTGTCTATTACGGGCAGCCCAATGGCGCACTCTTATCCATCATTCAGCGTTCCTTCTATTCCAACGGAGCCAACATTGCCGGAAAGCCGGCAGCTGCTGTTGCCGTATGCCGAAGAGGGGGTGCCTCGGCAGCCTTTGAGACGCTCAACCTCCCGTTCCAGATGATGAATATGCCCGTGATCGGCTCACAATATTGGAACATTGTCTATGGACGAGAACCCGGCCAGGCGGCGCTTGACCAGGAAGGCCTTCAAACCATGCGGGCATTAGCCCACAATATGGCCTGGCTGCTGAAAGCAACCGGCGGGAAGCCTGCGCCCGGCCGCGGCGACGAGCCATGGGCCCCCATGCACTTCATCCGGTAGTCATACAACCAATAATCCCGGCCTCGTTGTAAACACGTGACCGGGATTTTACCGCGTGCCATTTACCGACCCTGCGCATGCTGATGCCAAATAGCCGGATATTCCTTGAAAAACAGCATCGTTCATCAACTTGATGACGTGGAAGTGATCGTAGACCTGAACGGCCTGAGGAAGGTTCGTCCTGACAGCAGCGATATAGGCCGGCGGCGGGGTCTTGTGTCGGCATAGGCAAAGGGTTAGAGCAGCGGCGTCATGTAGAGCGGGAGGTACGTTATGCCATCTTTGACTTCAACGTCGTTTGTATGCAGGACGTAGGGAGTGGAAAGGTACTGGCCGAACTTCTTGATGCACTTCCTCAGCGATGTGAGTGTATAGTTTGTGCTGCTTTTAACTTCTATTGGCGAAATATTATGCCTGGAAGTGACAATCTCCTTTTGAATGAGAAAATCAATCTGCATTCGGTTCTTCGCTTCTTCCTTATCATAGTTGTTGTAGAAGAAGAGTTTGCTGCCGGCGGTCTTAAGCATCTGGGCAACAATGTTCTCCACCAGCATTCCTTCGTCAATTTCCATTTTGTCGAACATGAGCTTCTGGTAAATCTCGTTGGTAACGATGCCCCGGGCGCTGAATGCCAGGGAGATGAGAAGTCCGGTGTCGCAGAAGTAGCACTTGAGCGTGGTGCGGTCTTCGTTGAGCTGGAGGCCGATGTTGGGAGCGGTGGTGTTGTAACAGATATTTACCAGTTTGGCATCGTCCAGCCAGAAGAAGGCGCTGTCGTATTCACGCATGCGGGCCTCGTCCTTGAGGGCGGAAAGCGTGAACTGCTTCTCTTTCTTCTGGAGCTGCCCGGGAATGGCATCATAGATGGCGCTGACACGGGCTGTAAGGCCGCCTGCGTATTTCTTGATGTCGTTTTTGTAGAGGCGAAGAATCTGGCGCTTGATGGCATCGACCTTGTTGAAATCACGGGAGGCGGCATATTCAGCTACGGCCTGCGGCATGCCTCCGACTATGAGATACTGACGGAAGTAGTGCAGTGCTTCCCGGTGGAAATCGCCCATCGGCTTGCACTTTTCGAACTGCTGCCGGATATAGGGCATCAGAACCTCGTTTCCCATGGCCCAGAGGAATTCTTCAAAATCCATGGGGTACATGTCAATGCCGTCCTCCTCAGATGGAATCACAATGTTCTCTACGTTTTTCTTGATGGAAATAAGCGATCCGGTCTCCAGATAGTCGAAACGTCCGTCTTCCACCAATGCTTTGATGGCCTCGCGGGCCTTGGGGCATTTCTGTACTTCGTCGAAGATTATCAGCGATTTGCGGGGCGTGAGCTGCTTCTTGTAGTGGAGCTGGATATTCTGCAGGAGCGTGCCTACATCCTCCAGATACTCCTCAAACCAGTCCTTTACGCGCTTTGGCGCCCGGCTGAAATCGATAAGAATGAATGAGTCATATTCATTGCGGGCGAATTCCGTTGCAATGTAACTCTTGCCGACACGGCGTGCACCCTCAATCATAAGGGCTGTAGTGCCGTTTTTCTCTTGCTTCCACTGGAGAAGCTTGTCGTATATCTTTCTTCTCATAATATCACGAATCCTAAAGTTTTCAGAAGGCAATTTATACACCTTTCCGCGATTTTTCACAAGGGCAAATATACACCTTTCCGAGAATTCCGCAAAATTATCGATGGGCCTCCTGGCAAAAA
>DGUE01000006.1:4704-4873 GCA_002393895.1 Bacteroidales bacterium UBA4318 | reverse complement strand
ACCAGGTGTTGAGGATGACCTGCTCACGGCTGGTGACGTTGAATGCCACGCAGGTGTCGGAGCGGAGACCGAGTTCCTTGTAGTTCTCGACCTTTGCCTTGGATGCGCAGTAAACCACGAAATCGGGCTCCTGGTCGAATTCCTTCTGGTTCTTGGGACGGATGAACAT
>DGUE01000006.1:0-4601 GCA_002393895.1 Bacteroidales bacterium UBA4318 | reverse complement strand
GAAGCGGACCTTCATGCGGGTGTCTTTGTGGGTGCCGCAGAAACCGTCCACCACGAAGAGGCGCTTGCCGCTGAGCTGCTGCTTTGCGAGCTTCTTGACTGCTGCCCAGGTCTTTTCGCTCATCTTGTGGTTGTCGTTCGGATAGCCTTCGGTAGTCCACCAGATTTCGCCGGGAGCACCTTCCTTGGTGGTCTTGTCGTAGACGATGTATTTGTCTTTAGGGGAGCGGCCGGTGTAGATGCCGGTCATAACGTTGATTGCGCCGAGTTCGGTTACCTGGCCTTTGTCATAGCCTTCGAGTTCAGGTTTTGTTTCTTCGTTGTAAAGGACCTCATAAGTAGGGTTGTAGAGGATTTCCTTCACTCCGGTAATGCCGTACTTGGCAAGAGTCTTTTTGTCCATAAAGTTATAGATGATTTAGAGTTTATCTTTTAATCGCGCAAATTTACACAAAATGCTGCAAAAAATGAACCATAAACAGCCCAAAATCACAACAAATAGCTACTTAAATGAAATTGGACAGAAAAACCACCGCAATGGCCAACGGAGCAAGGTAGCAAAGCAGGAAACGGACCACTCTGAAAACCTTTGAATTCCATTTGAGGGTGCCTCCGTTTGTGAATTCGTCGCGGACGTCCTCGCGCTTCATCTTCCATCCCACGAAGAGTACGCAGAGCAGCCCTCCCAGAGGAAGCAGGATGTTGCAGCAGATGAGGTCGAGGGATTCGAATACGGCTGAATTCAGAACGCAGGCAGATCCTGCGAGGCCGGTCACAAGGAACACCAGAAGCACGGCCCTTCCGCGCCGGAAGCCCTTTTCTTCTATCAGCCAGGCCACGGGAACCTCGATCAGGGAGATTGAGGATGTGAGTGCCGCGATGCTTACGGTCAGGAAGAAAAGCACGGCAACGACCGGCCCCAGCACCGGGTATGTGCTGGCCAGGCTCTTGAAGATGAAGGGGAGAGAATCGAAGATAAGCCCTGGCCCGGATGCAGGTTCGATACCTGCGGCAAACACGGCCGGCATGATTACAAGGCCTGCCAGCAGGGCAAAGAACAGTGTGAATCCTGCTGTTCCCAGGCCGGCGGTGACCATGTTGTCATCTTTGCTGATATATGACGCATAGGTGACAATAATACCCATTCCGAGGGACAGGGAATAGAATCCCTGCCCGAGAGCATTCACTACGGTGGAGGTATTCACCTTGCTCCAGTCGGGCCTGAACAGGTAGTCGATGCCCGGGGCACTGCCCTCGAGTGACACGGAGTAGGCAGCCAGGCAGGCTATCAGCATGAAAAGCAACGGGATGGAAATCTTGCTGAAGGCGGCGATGCCTTTCTTGATGCCCCCCGCCACTATTAGGCAGGACAGGCCCATGTAGGCTATGAAGGCGACAAGGGGCTCCCTGGGCGAGGCGGAGAAGGCTCCGAAAGATTCGGGAAAGCCGAGCCTGAAAGAACGGAGCAGATAAGCTACGCTCCATCCGCCCACCACCGCGTAGTACGACAGGATGATCGTGGGAGTAAGAATGCAAAGGGCTCCCAGCCATTTCCATGCACTTCCCGGAGCGAGTTTCCGCATGGCTCCCAGACAGTTGGCTCCGCTCCTGCGGCCGATTATGAATTCGGCAAAGAAGATGGGCACACAGAGAAGCAGCGATGCGGCGATGTAGATGATGATGTAGGCCGCTCCGCCGTTTTCTCCAACCATGTAGGGAAAACGCCAGATGCAGCCCAGCCCTATGGCGCTGCCGGCCAATGCCGCAATGGCAGCAAACCTGCTGCCGAACTGTTCTTTATTATTCATACACTACTAACTAAAATGCCCGAAGGCAATACTTTACAACTTTCCGTAAGTTATCCCCGGCCAGTCATCTGTGCGGAACGGCCATGCGGGAAGCCCTTCGGAATTGAAGAGGTTGCACACAGGGTTGTCGGCCCAGCCGTAGCGCACCGCAACGGGATGTGGCACGTCGGGGCAGGAAACCACGACCGTGTCTCCGCTGATTTCGGCATCTGCCCAATGCCAGATATGGTCTGCTCCGGCAATCTGGAATCCGGTAAGCTTGCCGCTTTCCGCCTGTTTCACTATGCTGAATTCCAGGGCTTTCTCGCCATATCTGTCTTTTGCAAAATCTCCGGAAGGAACAGCTTTCAGCCCACCGGCGACGTTGCTGAACTTGATGATGACCTTGTTTTTATCGAAGGTATATGACTTGCAACGGGGGCCGTCGGTGGCCACTTTCTTCCCGTAGTCGTTGGCCAGGGCAAGGTTGGCAAGGCGTTCGCCCACTTCGCGCTTGCGCACGGGGTGCACGTCTTCGGCCTCGCCGAGATCGATTATGCATGCCATGCCGGTCTTGGATACGGTTTCGGTAGCCATGGCCTGGGCTTCACGCAGTTCGGCCCAGTTGAATTCGCCGGGGTTCTCGCTGACTGCCTTGTATCCTGCTATCTGTGTGATGTAGAAGGGGAAGTCGTAGCCCCAGAGTGAGCGCCAGTCGAGAATCAAGCCCCGCATAAGTTCGCGGTAGCGGTAAGATTTTTCGGCATTGGATTCACCCTGATACCAGATCGCGCCCTTGATGGCAAATGGGGCCAGGGGTTTGATCATGGCATTGTAAAGAACCGTAGGTATGTGGGGCTCGCGTGCAGAAGACTTGGGCATGTCCTCGAACGACACGGAAAGAGTTACCTTCCACACGTTGTTCAGCATAATCCTGGTGCCGTCAGGGCCCTGCACATACATTATCCTGCCGTCTCCGTAGAGGCCGCCGTCGCCATGGTCATCGGTATTGCGGATGCAGATCACGCTCTTTCCGGCCTTTACCAGGTTGCCGGGGACGGTATAGGTCCTGGGGAGGTTCCAGACCGTGCCCTTGCCCACCATCTCGCCGTCCCAATAAGTCTCGTCGAAGTCGTCGATGGGGCCGAGACTCAGGGTAAGGTCCTTGCCTTCCCAAGCCTTGGGTATGTCGATGGTCTTGCGGAACCAGTAGATGCCGTTGATACGCTGCCATATCTGCTGCACCTTGCAGGGGAGGGTGATATCCTTCCAGGATGAATCGTCGAATGAGGGGAGTGCCCAAGTGGCAACCCCGGCCCTGAGGCCGGTATCCTGCACCGTGACCTTGCGGTAGAAGGCCTTGATCTCGCTGTCGAATGTGGCTGCGCGCTCTGCTTCACTGTCTGCCAGGGACCTGGTGTGTTCGATGGGCGCGGCCATCTCGGGATACATGGACAGGGCCCCGGCACTCATCCAGGCTTCGATGATTGTTCCGCCCCAACTGGTGTGGATGATGCCTACGGGCACTTTCAGTTCCTGCATCAGTTTGCGCCCGAAATACCAGCCGGCTGCGCTGAAGTTGCGTATGGTAGTGGGGGATGATTCCATCCAGCCGTCGAAATCCGCACTGAAGTAGTCGTGCTCGCGCATGCCGGTAGCCCGTGAAACCTGAAGCACCCGGAGGTTGGCATAGTCGGAGGCGCTTTCGATGTCTTCCTGATTGGTGCGTATGGCCCTCCAGCTCTCCATAGGCATCTGCATGTTGGACTGCCCGGAGGCAAGCCAAACCTCACCCACAAGCACGTTCTGAAGGGTTACGGGCTCGCCGTCGGAGATGGTCAGACTGTATTTCTTGAAGCTTCCCTTGGGGGTGGGGATACGCACTTCCCAGCGTCCGTCTGCACCTGCCGTTGCGGTGTAGGTCTTGTTGTTCCAGGAGGGAGTGACCTTTACAGCCGCTCCAGGTGCCGCCTTGCCCCAGACCGGTGCCTGGGTATTCTGCTGGAAGATCATATTGTCGGTGAACAGGGGAGTAAGATCTACTTTGGCCAGCGCAGAAACCGAGGCCAGAAGGGCTGCTGCAAGTATGATTGTTTTTTTCATCAGGAATAAGGTTTTGTCAGAGTGTTCAAATTTACGAAAAATATTCTATTTTTGCAGTAGTGTATTAGAACCTGTTTCATATGGAAAAGATCATCGATCCTGTTCCGACCAGCCTTATCAAGGCCGAACTGACCAAGGCCCGTAAGATAATGGACACCAACAAGGGCGGAAACGAGCTCTATGTTGTAGATTGCCATAATGCCCCGAATACCCTCCGGGAGATAGGCCGTATACGCGAGCTTACCTATCGCGAAGCCGGCGGATGTTCCGGAAAGGAGGTGGATCTGGATGAATATGATTACCTGGAAAAGCCTTACCAGCAACTGATAGTCTGGGATCCCGATGCAGAAGCGATCATCGGCGGTTATCGCTATCTGCTCGGAAAGGATGTGACTTTCAAGAAGGACGGCCAGCCGAATGTGACCTCGTCCCATCTTTACACTTTTTCGGATAAGTTCATCGACGAGTATCTTCCCAAGACAATGGAACTGGGCCGCTCTTTCGTGGCTCCCGAGTACCAGAGCTCCAAGGCGGGCGCAAAGGCTCTGTTCACAATGGACAACCTTTGGGACGGCATAGCAGGCGTGCTGCTCAGCAACCCCGGCGTGGAATATCTCTTCGGGAAGATGACCATCTATAAGAGTTATAACAAGAGTGCCCGCGAGCTGATCATCCGTTTCCTGGAGAAACATTTCATGGATAAAGATGTGCT
>DGUE01000193.1 GCA_002393895.1 Bacteroidales bacterium UBA4318 | reverse complement strand
GGCACGGAGGCTCTCCAGAAGACGCGCAAGGCCAAGGCCGAGGAACGCATCTACCAGAACAGGTACGATGATGCCTGTGAGATGATAGAGATGCAGGTCACCCAGCTTCGCCAGCAGCGGAAAGAGGCATACGACCGCGTGGAGATGGCTCAGAACGACCTTGCCAGTGCAGATGAGAACCTCCGCATCGCCATGGCTGGCTACGAGGCCGGAGTGGTGGACGTGAATACGACGCTGGGTGCACAGACGGCATGGCTGAAGGCTCACAGCGAATGCATAGATGCCGGCATCGAACTCCAACTCAACAGCTCCAGGCTGAAAGCAGCCCTCGGAAACTACACATCGGATATTGAAATAAAAGAAAAATAGATATGGAACAGAAGAAGAATTACAATCTTGTAATAGGAATCAGCGCATTGGTAATAATAGTCCTGATCATTGCATTCGTGGGGTATCTAGTCAGCAAACCGCGTCCGCAGGTTATTCAGGGAGAGGCAGAAGCTACCGAATACAGGATTTCCTGCATGGTGCCCGGCCATGTGACGGAACTGTACTACAGGGAAGGGCAGGAGGTGCACAAGGGCGACACCGTCGCATTCATCGACTCGCCCCAGGTGCGTGCCAAGCTCGCCCAGGCGGAAGCCGCCCGCAGCGCTGCGCAGGCGCAGAGCACGAAGGCAAAGAACGGTGCCCAGCGCGAGCAGATAGCAGGCGCATACCAGCTCTGGCAGCAGGCCAGGGTTCAGGAAGATATCATGAAGAAATCCTTCGACCGTGTGAAGAAACTCTATGAACAGAAGGTTGTCCCGGCACAGAAATACGATGAGACCAAGGCAAAGTATGATGCCGCTGTCGCCCAGGAGCGTGCTGCAAAGAGCCAGTACGATATGGCTGTGCGTGGAGCACGTGCAGAAGACAAGGCCGCCGCGGAAGCACTTGTGCATCAGGCAGATGGAGCCATCCAGGAAGTGAATTCCTATCTCAAGGAACTCTATCTGATTTCTCCTGCCGACGGTGTAATCTCCAGTGTTTATCCCAGGCAGGGTGAACTGGTAGGGCAGGGGAGTCCGGTGATGAGCGTGACAGATCTTTCCGATATATGGTTTACTTTCAACATCCGCGAAGACCAGCTGCACAGCATGAACGTGGGCGATGAACTGACCGTCAGCATCCCTGCACTCGATGGTGCAACCATCAGGGCTACAGTTAATTACATGGCCGTGCGTGAAAGCTACGCCACATGGAAGGCTACCAAGGAAAGCGACCTGTATGATGCCAAGACCTTCGAGGTGCGAGCCGTTCCGGCGGAAACGCTGAAAGGACTACGCCCCGGAATGACGGCAATAGTAATCGAGTAAAATGACTTTCATTCAGAAAATACGCACAGTAATCCGCCGCGAGCTCCGCATCTGGGCACGCAGGCCCATCTACATCATAGGCACCGTGGCCGTGATGGCTTTCTGTACGGTGTTCTACCTGACCTTCCTGGGGCAGGGGGTGCCGTCGGATGTACCTATTGCGGTGGTGGACCTGGACCGCAGCTCCACTTCCCGGAACTTCTGCCAGCAGCTGGACGCTACCCAGCTGGGAAAGGTTGTCTATTACGACGATTTCTCCTCTGCAAGGGCGGATCTCCAAGGTGGCAGGGTAACCTCCGTCTGTCTTATCCCGGAAGGGTTCAACCGCGACATCCAGGCTCAGCGTCAGCCGCATTTCAGCTTCTATATCAATGGCTTGTACTTTCTGGGAGGTTCCCTGGCATGGAAGGATCTTCTTACGATGATCAACCTGACTTCGGGTGCCGTGCAGCGTGAGGTCCTCCGCATGAAGGGAGTGAACGAGAGCGAGATAATGGGTCTTCTGCGTCCGGTGGATGTAGACGTTCACCAGATAGGGAATGCTACCATGAATTACGGGGCATACCTTGCGAACATGATGATTCCCGGCATGCTTCAGATGGTGGTGGTCATCGTGTTCATATATTCACTTGGAACAGAACTTAAATATGGCACCGGGCGGCATCTGCTGCAGGTTACGGAGGGTGATATCTACTCGGCCCTGATGGGCAAGACCATCCTCTATACCATCTTGTTTACTGCTATAGGCTGGAGCCTGGAAGTCATCCTCTACAAATGGATGCATTTCCCGCTGGAGGGGAGCCTGCTGAACATGCTGCTGGCGTGCCTGCTGCTGGTGGTGGCCTCCGAGTCGGTGGCGGTGCTCATAATCGGCTGCGTGCCGGTCTGCCGCTTCGCGCTCAGCATTGGGGCGCTTTACAGTGTGCTGGGGCTGTCCCTGACTGGTTTCACCCTCCCCGTGGAGGTGATGCCTTCGGCCCTGCAGGGGCTCACGATGATGTATCCGTTACGTTATTATTACGAAATATATGTGCAGACCGGCATATTCGGCAATCCTTTCGGGGACTGGTACTTGTATGTGCTGGCGATGCTCTTGTTCTGCTTCCTGCCGTTCTTTGTGATGCGCAGGCTGAAGAATGCCTATTGGAATTTGGATTATGAAAGGAATTAGAGACGCGCTGGACATATTCAACCTGGAGTTGAGGAACATCCTGCACGATGGCGGAGTGATGATCATCTTCATAGCCGCAGGCTTCCTCTATCCCATATTGTATAATTACGTCTATAAGAACGGCATTCTGGAGGATTCCCCGGTTGCTGTGGTAGACAACGCCGACTGCAGCGATACCCGCCGGATGATACGGGAAATGGACGCCACGCGCGAGATAGACATCGCATATGAGTGCGTGTCGATGGAGGAGGCGAAGGAACTGCTCCGGACCCGCAAGGTGAACGGCATTATTTACTTCCCGGGAGATTTCGGGCAGAGGCTGGCGCACCGTGAGACCGCTACATTCAGCATCTATGCCGACATGAGCAGCTTCCTATACTACAAAAATGTGCTGATGGGATCCAATTTCGTGATGCTGCACGAGGTGAACAACATAAAGCTGGAGCGCTTCCGCGCCGATGGCCTTACCGATGCCCAGGCAGACCAGTCGGTGAATACCGTGCTGTATGACGATATCAATCCCTACAACAGGGCCTTCTCCTACAGCATCTTCCTGATATCGGCAATACTGATGCTGATCGTTCAGCAGGTGATGTTCTACGGGATGAGCATGAGCGTGGGAACCATGAGGGAGGAAAACCGCAGCTTCGCAACCCTGCCGGATAACCTGAAAGGCCGCGGGGTAGGGCGTGTAGTGCTCGGAAGGGGCGCAGTCTACTGGCTGATATTCATGATAATAGGCATCTACGTTACCTGCATCGTTCCGGCCATGTTCCACTTCCCTCAAAGGGGCAGCTTCCAGGACATCCTCGTTCTTCTCGCCCTTTTCGTTACGGTATGCGTATTCTTCTGCATGAGCTGGAGTACACTGGTCACCAGACGCGAATCCGCATTCATACTCTTCCTTTTCATGAGCCCCGTCTGCGTGTTCCTGACCGGATTCAGCTGGCCTACCACCGCATTCCCTGAGTTCTGGAAGTACTTCTCCTACATCTTCCCGTCCACCTTCGGATGCCAGGCATTCATCAACCTGAACACGGCCGGAGCAAATCTGGAGATTGTTGCGCCGCAGCTGCGTGCGCTCTGCATCCAGGGTGCCGTATACTTTGTGCTGGCCTGCATCAGCGTGTATGTGGAAAACTTCGTCATCAAGCACAGGGACGAGATAAAGGAACGCCTAGGACGCTGACATAATGTCAGCCATTTCGGCTTGGCAGAACTTTTGCGTATCTTTGCAGTACTATGTCAGAAAAGAATACTAAAGAGGCGAAGAAGCCCCAGAAAAAAGGCGAAGACCTGCAGAAAAAGATAGAAGAACTCAATGCCAAGCTGGCAAAGGAGCATGACGATTACCTGCGCCTGATGGCGGAATTCGAGACATTCCGCCGCCGCAGTGCAGAGGAACGCCTGGCGCTGGTGGGGTCGGCATCTGCCGATACCATCAAGGGCCTGCTCCCCGTGCTGGACGACTGTGAGCGCGCAATGGAACTGCTTGCAAAGTCTTCCGACGATGCCGCCAAAGAGGGTACCGCTCTCATTTACAATAAGTTAATGGACTACCTCAAGACCAGGGGCCTGGCCGTGATAGAAGCAAAAGGCACCAAGTTCGACGTAGACCTGCATGAAGCAGTCACCCAATTCCCGGCCCCGACACCGGAGCAGAAGGGAATGGTAATCGATGTTGTTCAGACCGGTTATACGCTGAACGGCAAGGTGCTGCGCTATGCAAAGGTGGTTGTAGGAGCATAATACCATGGCAGACAAAAGAGATTACTACGAGGTCCTTGGCATCCAGAAGGGTGCAAGTGAGGACGATATCAAGCAGGCTTACCGCAAGGCTGCCCTCAAGTGGCATCCGGACCGCTGGGTAAGCGGCACCGATGCCGAGAAGAAGACGGCCGAGGAGAAGTTCAAGGAGGCATCCGAGGCCTATTCCGTGCTGTCCGACCCTCAGAAGCGCGCCAAATACGACCAGTTCGGCTTTGCCGGAGTAGAAGGCGCTGCGGGGCCCGACTTCAGCCAGGGCTTCGGTAACCTAAACGATATCCTGGAGAATCTCTTCGGCGGGCGCTTCAGTTTCGGCGGAGGCGGATTCGACTTCGGAAACTTCGGCTTCGGCGGAGGTTCCCAGCGTCAGGAGGCCCGCACGATGCGCGGCCGCGACATACGCACCCGGGTGAAACTCACTCTCGAAGAGATTCAGAACGGTTGCGAGAAGGAAGTAACCATAGAGCGCAACCGTCCATGCCCGGATTGCGGAGGGCGCGGCGCAAAGAGTGAATCGGACATAAAAACATGTCCTACCTGCCACGGCAGCGGTCAGGTGGGCCAGACAGTGAACTCGTTCTTCGGGCGCACGGTCACATATTCGACTTGCCCACAGTGTAACGGCGAGGGCAAGATAGTCTCGAATCCCTGTCGCAGGTGCAACGGCACCGGCCTGGAGCGCAAGAGGGAAAGTGTCCGCGTCAAAATTCCCGCCGGGGTGGAGAACGGAATGCAGATAACCGTACGCGGCGAAGGGCATTCTGCTCCCCGTGGATGCATGAACGGAGACTTGCTTCTGCTGATCGAGGAAGTCCCGCATTCACAGTTCAAGCGCGACGGGCAGAACCTCTTCTACACTCGTGTCATTTCCGTTACCGATGCAATCCTGGGTTGCGAGATAACCATCCCGTGCCTGGACGGTCCGTACAAGATGAAGCTCGAACCCGGCACCCAGTCGGGCACTGTGGAGCGCCTGCGCGGGAAGGGCCTTCCTTCTGTGAACGGATACGGAAAGGGAGATGTTTATGTGAAGATACTGGTCTGGATTCCCCGGAAACTGCGTGGGGCCGACAGGGAAGCGGTTGAGAAACTGGCGGCATCTTCTGCAGTCAAACCGGATCCCACCCGCGACGACAAGAACCTCTTCGAAAAGGAAAGCCAGTACTTTTAGTGCATTTTTCCGAAAATAATTTTGTGTAGTCCAAAAAAGTTTCTATCTTTGCGGTCCACAAAAAGCAGCCTCTCGTTGAACGGTTCAGTGACGCTGCGCTTAATTGAAAGAGTATTATGGATTTACTTAACGTAGTAGACAAGGCATTCGCGAACGAGAATGTAGCGAACTTCCCTGAGTTCAAGGCAGGTGACACCATCACCGTTACCTACAAGATTAAGGAAGGCGACAAGTTCCGCAAGCAGGACTTCCGTGGCGTGGTCATCCAGATCAGCGGCGCAACTCCTTACACCCGCACCTTCACAGTGCGCAAGGTTTCCGGCGGAATCGGAGTGGAAAGGATTTTCCCCTACCAGTCACCCTTCATCGACAGCATCACTGTCAACAAGTATGGTAAGGTCCGCAGGGCTCGCATCTTCTACCTCCGCGATCTCACCGGCAAGAAGGCCCGCATCAAGGAGCGCAACTACTCCAAGAAGGCCGAAGCCATTGAGGAATAGAGAGATATTCCGGCTCCCTAGCTCAAT
>DGUE01000116.1 GCA_002393895.1 Bacteroidales bacterium UBA4318 | reverse complement strand
TCATCGACTTCGGTTCCGTGAAGCGCGCCAAGCTTGGAGTGGCTATGACTCCTGTCACTCAGGAAAATGCAGATAAAATGAAACTTTCTTCGCTTGACGGCGTATATATTAACGAGGTTTCGAAGGGTGGAGCGGCAGACAAGGCCGGTGTCAAGGAAGGAGATATCCTGCTTGCAATCGATTCTACGGTCATAAAGTCGCCTTCAGCACTTCAGGAAAAGGTCAACAGTTTCCATCCCGGCGACAAGTCGGTCCTCAAGATTGTCCGCGACGGCAAGGTGAAGGAACTCCCCGTGACTTTCCAGGGCACGGAGCTGATTACCGGCACTGTCGATGAAGACGGACAGACAGCTTTCTACGGCGGTTTGCTGAAGGAAGCGGACAAGGACAAACTTGCAGCACTCGGGCTCAAGAAGGGAGTTGAGATCGTCTCCGCCGGCAACGGCGTCCTTGCCAAGGCAGGCGCAACCGACGGCATCGTGATCCTCTATGTTAACGATCAGCCTGTTTCCAAACCTCGGGAAGTGATTGATATCGCGTACCGCAGCAAGAGGGCGATCTACATCGAGGGCGTCGACGCCACGGGCAAGTCCGTCTACTTCGGCTTCGCGAAAGACGAATAATAGTAAATGAGACAATTAAAGATTACCAAATCGATTACCAACCGCGAGAGTGCCTCGCTGGACAAATACCTCCAGGAAATAGGCCGTGAAGAGTTGGTATCACCGGAAGAGGAAGTAGAACTTGCCCAGCGCATACGCAAAGGCGATCAGGTGGCGCTGGAAAAACTCACGAGGGCTAATCTCCGATTTGTGGTATCTGTTGCGAAACAGTATCAGAATCAGGGGCTTAGCCTTCCTGATTTGATTAACGAAGGCAACCTCGGCCTGATCAAGGCTGCAGAAAAATTCGACGAAACCCGCGGTTTCAAGTTCATCTCTTACGCAGTGTGGTGGATCCGCCAGAGCATTCTTCAGGCCCTTGCTGAGCAGAGTCGTATCGTGCGTCTGCCCCTGAACCAGGTGGGATCCCTTAACAAGATCAACAAGGCCCTCGGAAAGTTCGAGCAGGAGCATGAGCGCCAGCCTTCTACCGAGGAGCTGGCGGAGATGATTGATATCCCCACGGACAAGATCGCGGATACCCTTCGTGTGAGCGGCCGCCACGTGAGTGTGGATGCTCCTTTTGTGGAAGGGGAGGACAACAGCCTTCTGGATGTGCTGCCCAATGACGACAGCCCCATGGCGGACAAAGGCCTCACGAACGAGAGCCTAAGCATCGAAATCGAGCGTGCGCTCCAGATCCTTACCGGCCGTGAACGTGAGATCATCAAGAGTTTCTTCGGCATCGGCTGCCAGGAGATGACTCTCGAAGAGATTGGCGAGCGTCTGGACCTCACCCGCGAGCGTGTGCGTCAGATTAAGGAGAAGGCTATACGCAAACTCAAGAAACCTTCTGCAAGCAAATTACTCAAATCTTATCTGGGATAAAGGATGACCCCTGAACAGTTTATCTCCGCAAAGGCCGCATCGGCCGTGAAGGAGCTTTATGGTGCCGAGGTTGACGCTGCAACCCTTCAGGTGCAGGTGACCCGCAAGGAATTCGAGGGAGACTACACACTGGTAGTCTTTCCTCTTTTAAGGATATCTCATGCTGCGCCCGATGCAACCGGCTCTGCCATAGGTGAATGGCTGCTTGCCAACTGCCCGGAGATCAGCGCTTTCAACAGCGTGAAGGGCTTTCTTAACCTGAGCCTCAGCAACCTTTACTGGCGCGAGGCGCTGGAAGCGATTATCTCTGCAGGGAAAGACTACTTCCGCCTGCCGTCGACCGGCAAGAAGATCATGGTGGAGTTTTCTTCTCCTAACACCAACAAGCCGCTACATCTCGGGCACATCCGAAACAACCTCCTCGGGGATTCCGTCAGCCGTCTGCTTTCCGCAGCGGGCAACGAAGTAATCAAGGCAACGCTGGTGAACGACCGCGGTGTGCACATCTGCAAGAGCATGTATGCCTGGCAGCAGCGTTTCAACGGGGCCACCCCGGAGAGCACCGGCAAGAAGGGGGACCATCTGGTAGGGGACTGCTATGTGGAGTTCGCCAAGATGGAGAAAGAGGACCCTTCCGTGATGGAGAAAGTTCACGAAATGCTTGTGAAGTGGGAACAGGGAGATCCCGAGGTGCGCGCCCTCTGGCAGAAGATGAATGGCTGGGTGTTCGACGGCTTCGACCAGACCTACCGGGCACTGGGCATCAGTTTCGACAAAACCTATTACGAGCATGACACCTATCTGCTTGGGAAGGAACTGGTTCAGAAAGGCCTTGAAAAGGGCGTTTTTGTGCAGGATCCGGATGGAAGCGTGTGGTGCGACCTGACTTCGGACGGCCTGGACCGCAAGCTTCTCCTGCGCTCTGACGGCACATCGGTTTACATGACCCAGGATCTGGGTACGGCCGAGCGTCGTTTTGCCGAGTATAATTTGGACAGCCATGTGTATGTAGTGGGCGATGAGCAGAACTATCATTTCCAGGTGCTCAAGCTGGTGCTTGCCAAGCTTGGATTCGACTGGGCGGAGCGCATCTACCATCTTTCCTATGGCATGGTTGAGCTCCCCGAAGGCAAGATGAAATCCCGCGAAGGTACGGTTGTGGATGCGGACGACCTCATAGAAGACATGTATCTGGAGGCGAAAGCCACTTCGGAAGAGTCCGGAAAGCTAGCTGACATCAGCGAAGAAGAGAAAGACAGGCTTTACCATATGATAGGCCTCGGTGCCCTCAAGTATTTCATCCTAAAGGTGGATCCCCGCAAGAAGATGCTCTTCAACCCCAAGGAGTCCATCGACTTCAACGGCAATACCGGCCCTTTCATCCAGTATACTCACGCGCGCATTTGCAGCATACTCCGCAAAGCCGGCAGGCCGGTAGACGCTCTCGCGCCGGCGGCTTTGAGCGCGAAGGAAATACGTATCGTGCAGCAGCTGAACCTGTATCGCCAGAAACTCTCGGAAGCTGCGGCATCCTTCTCACCGGCAATCATGGCCAACTATGCCTATGACCTGGCAAAAGAATTCAACCAGTATTATCACGACACCCAGATTTTGCGGGAACCTGACGAAAAAGTTCGCGACATGCGGCTTGCCCTTATTAATGCTGTTGCTCAGGTACTTGTGAATTCGATGGCACTGCTCGGAATCGATCTTCCGGAAAGAATGTGATGTTTCCTATTGCAAAATCAAAAAGTTTACTCTAATATTGCGGAGTAAAACTAACACTGAATAACATATGCCCTTTGACAACAAAAAAAGACGCGTAATAAGTTATGAAAACATGTCGGATGAACTTGCTGCTGCTTTCAACGAGAAATATCCCGGCGGCTTCAACGACTGGTTTCAAGACCTTACCAAATATACAAAGCCGGACGGTACCCCGTTCTACGCTGTGACAATCGATATGCCGGATTCCATATGCCTGGTAAAGATCAAGGTGGAAACCGACGACCTGGAAGACATTGAGCGCTGGCTCGAAGGGGAGGAGAATGCGGAGAATGAGCAGGTGGCAGGCCCCTCAGCCGATGCGGATCCTGGTGCCGGCACCCTGCCGGACGACAACATCTCCCAGTATGGCGGGGACGATGACGGGGCGGACGGCGATTAGCCGCATATGAAGCTATCTTTTATAAAGTTCAGCGAAAGCACCAAACTCCTGCTGCTCAGCCTTATCGTGGGGCTCTGCGCAGGAGCTTCTGCTGTTGTGCTGCTGAAGGTGATAGCTTTCATCCACGGCCTGATCAAGACCGGTCATTTCCTTTTCCCTGCATTGGGCATGCTGCTTTCGCTGTTGCTGGTGCGCTATCTGATTAAGGATAACATCGGCCATGGAGTAACCAAGGTGCTGCTTGCAGTTTCCAGAAACGAATCCCGGATCAAGCCCCACAACATGTGGTCTTCGCTTCTCACCAGTGCTATTACCATAGGATTAGGCGGTTCTGTGGGAGCTGAGGCCCCTATAGTCTATACGGGCGCCGCTTTCGGCAGCAATATCGGGCGTGCGGCCAAACTCTCATACAGGGGAGTGACCGTGCTTTTGGGATGCGGAGCGGCCGGTGCGATAGCCGGCATATTCAAAGCACCTCTGGCGGGTGTGCTCTTCACT
Organism: Bacteroidales bacterium UBA4318; assembly: GCA_002393895.1. The sequence goes on along the minus strand of DGUE01000116.1, from coordinate 14,980 downwards.
CTGGAGATACTCCTTTTCAATATCTCCATGAGTTCTATAATGCCCCTGCTGATATCTACGCTGACTGCCACCGTGGTGTCTTATGTTTTCATGGGGCCGCAGTCTCCGTTTGCCTGTTCGCTGGCCCCGTTCAATATGGGGAATCTGCCTTTCTATCTGGTCCTGGGTGTTTTCTGCGGATTGATGTCGCAGTATTTCACCAGGTTCACCCTTTGGCTGGAGGACCATCTTGCCAGGGCCCTTCGGAGCCCGTGGCTGCGCTGGCTTGTATGCGGTGCCGGGCTCACCGTCCTGGTCTGGCTATTCCCGCCTCTGTTCGGTGAAGGCTACGATTTCGTGAGTGTGCTGCTGAACGGCGGAGAGGCCGGGATAGGCCTGCTGGTGATGGTGCTGCTGCTGAAGGTAGTGAGCATGACTCTGACCAATTCCGGAGGTGGAGTCGGCGGTACTTTCGGCCCTACCTTGTTTGAAGGGGCTATCCTGGGCTTTCTGATAGCGAGGACCGTGAACCTCTGCGGGCTGTCCGTTCCGGAGCAGAACTTTGCATTGGTTGGCATGGCTGGGCTGATGGCGGGAGTCATGCAGGCTCCCATGACGGCCATTTTCCTCATTGCCGAAATTACCGGAGGCTATGACCTGCTTCTGCCCCTGATACTCTGTGCCACCGTCTCTTATGGGGTCACCCGCATCAGGGAACGGTATTCAATCTACACAAAACGCATAGCCCAGAGCGGGGATCTGCTGACACATTCCAGCGACCAGGCTGTGCTCACCCTTATGAAGACAGCGGACCTCATCCGCGACAAGTATCCCCGGCTGCACTCCGATGACAGGCTGCTGGATGTGTCCTCCGTGATTTCCGGAAGCACCGTGGCGGTTTTCCCTGTCCTGGATGATGACGGCCGCTTTGAAGGTGTGCTGGAGATGGATGACATACGAAAGCACGTGTTCGATCCCGACAGGTTTTCCCGCCTCCGCGTGCGTGATCTCATGCATGCCCCGGCGGACTTTATCTACGAGGATGAACGAATGGATAGCGTGATGCGGAAGTTCGAACGCCCGGATGTCTGGCGCCTGCCTGTGCTGACACATGAGGGGATATACCTCGGGTTCATTTCGCGTTCCAGGCTCCTGGCAGCCTATCGAGAGGAGCTTAAGCAAATTACAGCCGAAGATTAAGCAGAATGAAAGAGATTTATCTAAATCATATCGCAGGCCTTATGAATCTCAAGGTCTGGCAGGTGGAGAACTGTGCGGATATGTTCGAGGAGGGGGATACCATCCCCTTTATCAGCCGCTACCGCAAGGAGAAGACCGGTGGGATGGATGATTCCGAAGTAGCTGAACTGAAGCACTGGGTGGATGTTTTCGCCGAAATGGAGAAGCGCAAGGAGACTGTGCTCAAGACTATTGCGGAAGCCGGTGCCTTGACAGATGAACTGCAGAAAAAGATAGAGAACTGCGTGGTTTCTTCCGAGCTGGAAGACCTGTATCTCCCGTACAGGCCCAAACGCCGTACCCGTGCGACTGTGGCCAAGGAACTCGGGCTCGAGCCCCTTGCAGATGCCATGTGGAACCTCCGTACCCGCAATCCGCATGCAGACGCCGCGAAATTCGTAAAGCCTGGTAAGGTGGAAGATGCGGAAGCAGCCCTTGCCGGAGCCAGGGATATTGTTGCCGAACGCCTCAGCGAAACTGCGGTTATACGTGAAAACCTCAGGCAGATCTTCCGTTCACGAAGGGTGGTTTCCAAAGTGACAAAGAAAGCCGAAGGCCCGGAAGCAGACAAGTACCGCAGTTATTTCAACTGGTCCTATCCGCTGGACAAAGTGCCTTCCCACAGCCTGTTGGCCATCCTGAGGGCGGAGAATGAAGGATATCTGAACGTGGGAGTGGATTCGGATGCGGAGCGCTGCGGCAAGAAGATCTATTATGATTTCTGCCAGATGCAGGGGTATCCGGGCGGCGAACTCGGGGAGCAGATACGCGAGGCCGTAGACGACAGTTACAAGCGCCTGCTCGAGCCTTCTATCAGTTCCGAAGTCCTGCGAGAGGCAAAGGAAAAGGCCGATATCGAGAGTATCCGTGTGTTCGGGGAGAATCTGAAGCAGCTGCTGCTGGGCGCCCCTGTCGGGCAGAAGCGCACCATGGCAGTGGACCCGGGCTTCCGCAATGGATGCAAGATTGCCTGTCTGGATGAGAGGGGAGGCTTGCTTTATCATACCATCATCTTCCCGCATCCCCCTCAGAATGAAAAAGTTAAGGCATTGATGGCGGTGCAGGACATGCTTGAGAAATACCATATAGAGGCTGTGGCTATCGGTAATGGCACCGCCAGCCGCGAAACCTCCGAGTTCTTCAAGAAAGTATTGCTTCCCGAAGGATGCAAGGTATGGACGGTAAGTGAAGACGGTGCGTCTATCTATTCCGCATCGGAAGTGGGTAGGGAAGAGTTCCCGGATGAGGACGTGACCGTCCGAGGAGCAGTATCCATCGGCCGAAGGCTTATGGATCCGCTGGCAGAGTTGGTGAAGATAGATCCCAAGAATCTCGGAATCGGGCAGTACCAGCACGATGTGGACCAGGCCCTGCTGAAGGAAAAACTGGACAACACCGTTGAGGCATGCGTGAATTCGGTGGGCGTGAACCTCAACACCGCCAGCCCATACCTGCTGCGCTATGTGGCCGGAATCGGCCCGCAGCTCGCCGCGAATATCGTTGCATACCGCACGGAAAACGGGGGGTTCAGTTCCCGCGCCGAACTTAAGAAAGTGCCTCGCCTGGGGGCCAAGGCTTTTGAGCAGTGTGCGGGCTTTCTCAGGGTGAAGGCTGCCGCCAATCCGCTGGACGACTCGGCAGTGCATCCTGAGTCTTATTTCGTGGTGGACAGGATGGCCGCGGACCTTGGAGTGAGCGTGAAGGAACTTGTGGGCAATGCGGAACTCTGCTCCAAGATCAAGGCAGAACGTTACGTAGGCGGGCCTGTGGGGCTGCCTACGGTAAACGACATACTCAAGGAACTTGCAAAACCGGGGCTGGATCCACGCGAGGCGGCTTCCGATTTTGCCTTTGCAGATGATATCCATGAGATAGAAGATCTGAAAGTCGGGATGGAACTCCCCGGGATCGTTACCAATATCACTGCATTCGGGGCATTTGTAGACATAGGCTTGCATGAAAATGGCCTTCTGCATGTCTCCCAGCTGGGCCCGCGTGGAACCGATCCTTCCAAGGTCCTGAAACTCCATCAGCAGGTCCGGGTGAGGGTAATTGGGGTGGATTTAGACAGAAAACGCATATCTCTTGGCCGTATTTAGTGTTTTTTGAAAAAAAATTACTATATTCGGCAATTCATTAAAACGACAAGACTTTGAAAGATTTACTTATTAAACCTGTTCTTCTGATTGCCGTTGCCGCATCAGCAATTTCCTGTGCCCTTGACATCGACTCCGATGAGCCGTCCCGCGAAGCCCGCAAGAAGGAGATTTCCTTCCCCGTAAATGTTACCCGTGACGGTGAGGCCATCCCTCAAGAAGCCCTTACAAAGAGTGAGGCCGTAGAAACCGGAGATAAGATTGCCACTATGGACACTTCCATTCCCTTCGGAATCGTTGGTGTTGATTTCGAGTCCGGTGCTTTGATCCTGGATAACGAAAGAGTTTCGTATTCCGACGGCCTTTACCGTGGTTTCTTTGAGAATGGCCTCTGGGAAATGCCTTCCGTTGTCTCCTTCAGTGCTTACTATCCTTATGTGAACAGTTTGGACTATGGAGATGAGTATAAGACCTACAGCATTCCTTTCAGCAGTGCTGATACGGAGGCGGGCCCTCTTGTGTCCAAGACCGTGCAGAGCGCTGTGGACAAGCTCAATATGATTCCCCTTGAGTTTCAGCATATTACAAACGATATTGGCTTCAAGATCTGCGATGTGACCACAGATCCCAATCTTCAGGGCCTTATCCATCTGAAGAAGGTGACCGCCCACAATATTGCCTCTGCCGGCATCTTTGTAAACGACCTGGAATTCGGTATGGGCGCCTGGCAGCGCCGCGGCTACTACCGCAACGAGGAGGTTTTCAATGGCGATGCCGTGGTTGGTGTCGGAATGGAGAACGAAAAGTTCATAGGCCGTAATGCGTTGGTTCCCCATATGGTGGACAGCCATCGTTTCTATGCAGTTCCGGACGATCTGCTCATGGGAAAGCAATATGTTGAGGTTGAGTTCGATATCGACGGTTTCGATATTGGAGGTTTCCATTATGAGCCTCTGAAGAACCAGAAAGTAAAGTACATGCTTTATGGCGTGCTTCCGGACAATGTGATGGTGTACGGCAAGCAGTATACTTTCCACCTTGGGCTGGACACCGGAAAATTCTTCCATCAGATTTCATTCACCGCTTCGGTAAGTGACTGGGAAACGAAGATTTACGAAAACAATGATGATTTCTAGCCGGCAGGTAAGGAAATGGGTTCTCTCCGTAATATTACTGGTCTTCGCTTCAACCTGGGCGGCATCAGCCGCGGATACGAAGGCCGGTAGTAATCCCATCGGGATAGACAATACCTGCTATGCCCTCTATCTTGAAACCGAAAGGCATCTTGGGAAAGAGGGATTTGCCACAGCCTCTGAACTTCTCCGTCAGGCTGCAGTAGAGAAAAAAGATGACAAGGCTCTGGTCCTTTACCACCTGGAGATTCTAAGGAACTTTGTTGCCCGGCCGGTTTCGGAAGATAATGATGCGCTTGTCGATGAAGCGCGTGAGAGTTTAAAAGATATAGCCCGCGATAAGCAACAGCCCTTGTATTACTACCGGGCTTATCAGGTTTCGCAAGAGTATTACTCCAAACGTGGAAAGCCTTACCGCGCTCTGCTCCTTCTTCAGGAAATGCAGCAGGATGCTATTAACGACAACGATGCCTATGGCCTGTGGACCAGTTCGAAGTATCTTGTGGATATCTATATCCGGAACAACGACTTCATCAGTGCCAAGCCTCATATCAAGCGTGCGATAGAACTGTATAACACCACCACTGACGAGTCTATCAGAAGGGAATCTCCCACGCGTCTTTATTGCGACCTTGCCGATACCTATCCGATTGCATCCGATTCGGTCCGCATCAATGTAATGCTGGGGCTTTCTCATGCAAAGACCCATATGGATTCCCTGCGCTGCCGCTATTATCGCCTCAGGCTCGCTGCTCTGGATAACGATCAGGTCGAGTATCAGCGGCTGAAAGAGCTGTGCACCCAGGATCCTGATTTCCCCAGAATCACTTCGGATGCAGAGCTTTTCTTTTCGCTTATCGATGCCACCCGTGACGGAACCATCCTTCAGCGTGAAGAAGAAATCTACCGTCTTGCCACCGTGCGCGAAATGAAGGTTATTGCAAACCTGTGCGAAAACAGGGGGTATAAGGAATTCGCCTTCATAGTGGAAAAGAAACTGGTCAATCTGATGGAAACCCTGATTTCCAACACCACCCTCTCCCGTATCTCCGAACTTGACGTGACTATGGGAAAGGCCGCACTCAATGCGGAACTGGTTTCTAAGGAGCAGACGATAGTCAGATTCTCCCGTATGCTCTCCCTGTTGTTGGGAATCATATTGATTGTAGTTTCCATCTTCTCTTTTACATACATCAGGCAGCTGCATAAGTCCAACAAGATGGTGCTCATGGCGAACGCTGCGAAGACCCGTTTCGTGCAGAATATGAGCCACGAGGTGCGCACCCCCCTGAATGCCATCGTAGGTTTTTCCCAGTTGCTGAGCCTGCCTGATGGCTCCATTACACCGGAGGAGAAGGATGAATACTCAGGCTATATAGTCAACAATACCAAAATGCTGACCATGCTTTTGGACGACATCCTGAATGCTTCTGCGATGGATAAGGGTGAATACCGTATCACATACGAAAACGGAGAAAAGAATTTCATGTGTGAGAGTGCCATTTCCAGCGCTGAACACAGGCTCCAGCCCGGCGTTAAGATGTATTATGATCCCGAGGATCCTGCTCCCTTTACATTCAGGACAGATCCCCGACGTGTGCAGCAGATACTCATCAATCTTCTCACAAACTCTTGCAAGCACACGGCCAAGGGAGAGATACGTCTCACCAGTTCTCTTACCGAGAATCCCGGTTATGTGACCTTCTCTGTAACTGATACCGGCACAGGAGTGCCTCCTGAGCAGGCAGAAAAGATTTTCGAACGTTTCACAAAACTGGATGAATTCGTGCAGGGCACAGGCCTTGGCCTCAGCATCTGCCGGGATATCGCCTCCAGGATGGGCTCGATAGTCAAGTTGGATGTTTCGCATACTGGTCCCGGTGCCAGATTTGTATTCTTAGTTCCTATGACCCCCACCGAGTAATGAAACGCCTGATAATCATATCCGCCGTTTTAGCCTCTGTCTTTACGCCAGCCATGGCGCAGAATAATCCATATGGAATCGATGATCAGTGCTACGAGTGTTTCCGGATGGCGGAATCTCTTATCAACGATCTTTCAAACGATGCATTTGATTATGCAAATGAAACGCTGTTAAAGAGAGCTACAGAGGTGGGTGACGAAAAGGCCCGCACACTCCATTATGTTGAGAAACTTAAGCGTGAGTGCCGTGTGGCAAGGCACATGGAAAACAGGGAAGAGGCAAATGCAAGGGTTGATGCTCTAAGGGCAGAGACCGTATCGGTTGCCTTGGAAACAGGGTATACACAGTATTTATACTATGCCTATTCCCTGAGCGAGACCTACTACGTGAATACCCGTCAGGAAGTCCACGCCCAGGCTCTGCTTCAGGATATGCTGGATATTGCCACCCGGAGGGGGGATGAGTACGGCCTGTGGGAAAGCCATGTTTATCTTGCCAAACTCTACCAGCGCCAGAACGACTATTTCAACACCCGCAAACACCTTCGTATAGCACTTTCCATCTTTGATTCCTCAGAAGATGAATCCATTCGCCGGCAGAGCGTCTCACGTATGTGCTGTGACCTTTCCGATACGTACGAAACCGGTACCGATTCTTCCCGTTTATATATTCGCAAGGCGGAGGATTTTGCAAAATTGCATTATGACTCGCTTCGGGTCAATTATTACAAGGCGCAACTTGCGGCGTTTGACAGGAAAGTCGCCGAATACCATCGTTACCGGGATTATTGCCTGAATGACTATGAGTTTGCAGACCAGATCAAGTATGGCGACCTTCTTTTTTCTACTGCGGATGCCCTTCTCGAAGGTGCCCCCAGGGACACAGTCATAGCTCGTGCAAATAAAGTTAATGGCCGGCCGCAGTTGCTTTATATCAGGAGCCTGGCCATTGCATGCCAGCGCGAAGACATAGCTATATGGATGGGCTCCAAGATTATCGTTACCTTCTATTCCGACATCAGCAATTTGAATGATATGAAGATGGAGGAGATGTCGGCCTCTATAAACCAGCACCATTTTAAAATGGAACTGGAGCGCCAGAAATCCATAAAACGGATGCTTCTGATTGCGCTCTGTGTAGTTGGGGCCGCTTTGCTTGCGGCACTCTCTGCCCTATTTAAAAAGAAGAATAATAAACAACATAAATGATGACACCACTTTACGCTCAAGATCACGACTACTCATCTTTTAGTGTCCTTGCAGTTGACGATGTTCCGATCAACCTGATTCTCGTGCAGAAAATGCTGGCGCGATTCAACTTCCAGATGAGCACCGCAGCTAATGGACAGGCAGCCCTGGATGCTGTCGCTGCCAAGAAGCCGGACCTGATTCTTCTTGATCTGATGATGCCCGGCATAGATGGATTCGAAGTTCTGCGCAGAATCCGGGAGAATCCCGAAACGGCAGACATCCGCATTGTGATACTCAGCGCGCTGAACTCCAACGAAGATGTGGTGAAAGGTTACAATCTCGGAGCTGATGACTTCATTATGAAGCCCATCATCATGGAGAAACTCCTCACCACTGTAATCACCCAGATACAGATGATCCAGGCCCAGAGGAAGTAATGATCCGAAAATTGCTTCTCTGCCTGTCGGCAGCCTTGGTATGTCTTCTTGCCGACGCACAGATAGTGAATCGTCTGCGCGTAGACCAGAAGACATTCCTGCGCTATGCCTATGGCCGTATGCAGCAGTTCAATCCGGATAATCTCGTGCTTGCGGATTCCATCTACGCAGCAGGTGTCGCGAAAGACGATTTCCGCTACAAGAGTCTTGCCCTTTCGCTCGAAATGCCCGTTCGTTTCGCTCTCCGCCAGTATGAGAGGATGGACTCTACGGCAATGGAAGTAAAGGCTCTTCTCGGTGAGCGCAAGGAAACGCGGGATTTCTACTTTACCTTCCTTCATGAGTACTGCGAGTACCTGATCCGGCTGGGACGGGCCTCGGATGCCATGCTTCTTGCCCGTGAACTAGGCAGGATAGCATCAGCCGAACAGCGGGCTGCCGGCAAGATGTATTCCTACCGCATCATTGGTTTGATCCAAAGTTCGAGGGATAACCACTATCTTGCCATCCGCAATTTGGAGGAGGCGGCATCTTACTGCAAGCCGGCTCACCTGGAGCAGGATCTGCCCAATCTGTATATCCTCCTCTCACAGGAGTATGTGAAGGCAAGCGTCTTTTCCAAGGCCGAAGAGTATGTGGCGAAGGCAGAGGAATATGTGCCATTTTTCCCTACCATAGGCATCAAGGCAGGCATGACACGGGCTTTCATCTACTATGCCGAAGGGGATTGGGATTCCTTCTGTGAAAGCTATAAAGCCCTGCTGGACAATCCTTTGTATCGTATGCAGGCCGATGCTGACTCCCGGCATGTGCTGGATATCAATTATCTTCGTTCACGCGGCTTGCTTGCGCAGGCTCTTGCTGTCGCCGATTCGCTGGGGACTCTTCGCGGGCGTTTTGAGCAAAAACATGGCATCTATGCAGAGATGGGAGAGTTCGACGAGGCTTATTCACAGCTTTCCCAGTTGATGATGGATAAGGACTCGGTTTATATCAAGGTTCAGAATGAAGACCTTGCAATCCTGGATGCTGAGATGCATAATGCCGAGTTGCGGGAGGAGGCTGAAAGACTCAAGGCCAGCAATGAACGGACTATTCTGCTCGGCTTTCTCGTGATGTTCGCCATCGCATTCTTTGCGATCCTTCTGAGCCAGTGGAAACTGCGTCAGAATTTGGAAGAGATGAGGGTCAGGAACAACCAGATGCTTGCTTCCCGCCGGGCCTTCCAAAAAGCCATGGATGCAAAGGAGGCCGAGAACCAATACAAAATCAAGATATTGCAGAACCGCAAGACTAACATGCTAAGATTATGATTTTCAAAGATTTATTTAAATATCACATTAATGAATTGATTGCGCTTGTGGTCTTCCTTGCAGGCTCGGCGCTCAGTATGCTGGGGCTCATCCAGATAGTGCCGCTTGCAGTCGGCACAGTTGGTATAGTGATTCTCGCCTGCGGCTTGTTTTTCTTCTGCATACGCTATACATCCGAAAAAGTCTATAAGGATTACTATAAAGACAGCTATGAAATTGAGCATGAGACCATAGAGGAGGAGATTCGCAAATCCATGGTGTATCATCGCTACCAGGAAGCTGTCCTCGGGCGCTACGAGAGCGCATGCCGCGACCTTGGACTGGTCGACGAACAGAAAGACTGGCTTCTCGACCTTCTGATGCAGGAGAAGGATAAAGTGGACGAAGAACTTAAAGCCCAGGGCGGAGGGCATATCTAGTGGAGATGGGCGGACTCGAACCGCCGTCCAAACAAAGTCCCAGAGGGCTTTCTACACGCTTATTCTTCCTTTGATTGTCGGTGGGGCCCGGCCGGAAGACGGGCAAGACCCAACTTATCCCCTGAATCTTGGCGCGGTTTAAGGGAGTCCCCGCGTGCAGGCTTCTTGAATGATACCCCTGAATCCGCGCATAGAAGCCCTAAAGTCGGAGGGATACTCGTCGGCGACGCACCTGGGCGCCCCGATTAAGCTAATCCGCTTGGCAGATTAGGCAGCGAGTGCATAGTTGCTGTTGCCAGCTAATTTTTTGTCGGTTGAGATTAACGGGCCAGCCTTCGAAAGCCCGGCGTGCTTACCTTCCCGGATCAGTGCTGTCAAAACCAAAACATCCCCAGAAAGTTTGTGGCTGCAAATATAGCTATTTTTTTCGGGCAAGCAACTCGATAGTGCGGAGCCTGTCTTTATAGAAGTTATTTGCATTTACTTTGACCACGTCCAGACCATGGTCTGAATTGCCTTCCCAGCGGCGGCAGTTGTACATCACGTCGTAGATTCGTCCGATACGGTATTCCCTGCTCACACGGAGGCCTACGGCGTAGTCCTCGCCATATTTCGTGGTAGGGAAGTTCAGCTCGCGGAGAATGGGAGTGAAGAATCCGCGCGGAGCGCCCAGGCCATTCACCCTGAGGGCATTGTTACGCCCGTTCTCCAGTGTCCATTCCTTATGGTCTATCACTCCGGGAGGAATGGTGTTGAGGTCGAAGTCCGTAATCCTGTAGGTGCCCACCACCATGGCGCAGTTCTGCTCATAGAAGGCATCCACGAACTTCTGCACCGTATGTTCGTCGTTGTAGAGGTCGTCCGAATCCAGCTGGAGGGCAAAACGCCCGCACTTTGGATGATGCAGGGCAGCATTCCAGTTGCCGCCAATGGCGTGATAGCTCTTGTCTTGGGCGATGTAGATCAGCCTGGGGTCTTCCAGGAAAGACTTTATTACCTCTACCGTGCCATCGGTGGAATTGTCATCCACCACTATCACATTGTATTTGAATTCTGTTTTCTGGGAAAGTGCGCTTCGGATGGCATCTGCAATGGTGCGGACCCTGTTCTTGCAGGGGATGACCACGGATGCTTCGTACTCAAAGGCTCCTGCCTTCAGGTCGACATCTTTGAATGACGGCTCCAGCCAGGCTCCGACAGCCTTAAGGTGGGAGGTGCAGGCGTCCTCCATCTCAACCTGGACTGCCCTGTTCTTTGGATCTACGTAGTCGAACAGCTTTTCTCCCGAGTCCCTTTTGTCGGTGTCAAGCTCGTAATACAGGAATTCCGGAATGTGCAGCAGACTCCCTAGGCGAGACACCCTAAGCCTCAAGTCGTAGAGGCCGGCGAACCTGTATTCCTTATCCATCCCTGCTACAGCCTCTTTCAGGATGCTTGTCCTGTACATCTGAACCCCGCCGAAATCAAAGTCGTCCCTGAGGGAACCCTCCTGGTAGTCGATTACCGGAGCGGGCTCTTCGCCGTTGAAATGGTCGGAATAAACCATGGCGGCGCCAGTGTCGTCTGCGACCTGTATCATACGCTCAATGCCAAAGGCAATGAACTTGAGATCCGTGGCTTTTGTGTAAATAACAGTATATTCAGTATCCGCAGAAGCGGCTATCTTTCTGATTTCTTCTGTGCTGAAGGATGCGGGGCGGAAAATTCGTACTCTTTCCATAAAAATTCGTATCTTTATGCAAAGTTAAAAAATAACACATAAAATGACCAAATACATTCTTGCACTCGACCAGGGAACCAGTTCTTCACGTGCGCTGGTTTTCGACCACGAAGGCAACGTCTGCAGCGTGGCCCAGATGGAGTTCACCCAGCATTTTCCCCAGCCCGGATGGGTGGAGCACGATCCTATGGAAATATGGGCCTCGGAAGCTGCCGTGATTGCGGAAGCTATATCAAAGATAGGCATTAATGGCAAGGATATCGCTGCAATAGGCATCACCAACCAGCGTGAAACCACTATTGTCTGGGATGCCGAAACAGGAAAGCCGGTGCATAATGCCATTGTCTGGCAGGACCGCCGCACCGCAGCATACTGCGATGAGCTCAAGGCGCGCGGCCTTACCGACAAAATCCGCGAGAAGACGGGTCTTATCATAGACGCATATTTCTCCGGCACCAAGATAAAATGGATATTGGACAATGTTCCCGGCGCCCGCGAAAGGGCTGAGGCTGGCAAACTCCGCTTCGGAACCGTGGACAGCTGGCTGGTATGGCAGCTAACCAAAGGTGAGGTGCACATTACCGATGTGACCAATGCCTCACGCACCATGCTGTTCAACATCAATACTCTGGAGTGGGACAAGGAGATGCTCGACCTTCTCGGAATCCCTGCCTCCATGCTGCCGGAAGTCAAATCCTCATCGGAAGTGTATGGCCACACCAAGACTACCATCTTTGCTCACGAGGTGCCCATCGCAGGCATAGCGGGGGATCAGCAGGCCGCCCTTTTCGGGCAGATGTGCACAACCCCGGGATCGGTCAAGAATACCTATGGAACTGGATGCTTCCTGCTCATGAATACAGGCACGAAGCCCATCCTGTCCAAGAATAAGCTCCTTACCACCATCGCGTGGAAGATAGGCAATACTGTCAATTATGCGCTGGAGGGCTCTATTTTCGTAGGAGGCTCGGTGGTGCAGTGGCTGCGCGACGGCTTGGGCATCATCCACAGTTCTTCCGAAATCGAGGCCCTGGCTGATTCGGTTCCGGACAATGGCGGTGTCTATTTCGTGCCTGCCCTTACCGGAATGGGAGCCCCTTACTGGGACCAGGATGCCCGCGGAACCATCTGCGGCCTCACGCGCGGTGCCACTGCAGCGCATATCGCGCGTGCTGCCCTGGAGGGAATCGCATTCCAGACAATGGATATAGTTTCCGCCATGGAGAAGGATGCCGGAGTTAAGCTTGCAGAGCTGAAGGTGGATGGTGGTGCATCCCGAAACAACCTTCTCATGCAGTTCCAGTCCGACGTGCTGGGGGCAGACGTAGTGCGCCCCAAAGTTACTGAAACTACGGGAATGGGTGCAGCATACCTGGCCGGACTGGCGGTCGGATTCTGGGCTTCGCCCGACGAAATCCGCAGTCAGTGGCAGGCAGACCGCACATTCTCTCCTTCCGGCAAGGACGTCGCTCCGCTAAAGGCCGGTTGGGCAGACGCAATTTCCAGAACTATAAACAAATAAGACGATGATACAGTACGTTTTCGAATTCATTGGCACCCTTGTTCTGGTGCTGCTCGGTGACGGAGTATGCGCAGCCACATCTCTTAATAAATCCAAGGCTCAAGGCGGAGGATGGGTGGTGATAGCCCTTGGCTGGGGCCTGGCGGTTATGCTTGGCGTGTTGATTGCCGGTCCTGTTTCGGGAGCCCATCTTAATCCTGTGGTGACCCTTGGTCTTGCCCTGGCAGGCCTTTTCCCCTGGGCTTCCGTATGCGGTTATGTGATTGCGCAGATGCTGGGTGGATTCCTGGGCGCTTGCCTGGTGTGGTCTTTCTACAAAGATCATTATAAAGCTACTGCAGATCAGCCTGATACCATTCTCGGCACGTTCTGCACCATGCCAGCCATCGATAACAAATGGCGCAATTTCTGGTGTGAGGCTATTGCAACCTGGCTGCTTGTCTTCTGCATCCTCGCCATTGGCTGGGGGAGCAATGTGTTTGCTGTAGGTGAGGCAAAAGCCTCCATCGGTGCAATTGGCAGCTGGCCTGTCACCTGCGTTATCATGAGTATTGGCATGTCGCTTGGCGGAACCACGGGATATGCCATGAACCCTGCCCGAGACCTCAGTCCGCGCTGTGCCCACGCACTGCTTCCGATTGCCGGGAAGCGTGACAGCGGATGGGCGTACTCCTGGGTGCCTGTGCTTGGGCCTGCGTTTGGTGCTGCCCTTGCTGCCGGCTTGTACTTGCTTGTATTCTGATTTTTTATATTTTTGTAAGCTAAACCTTCGATTATGGCATCTATCACCGATTTAATCATGCAGCAGGTTAAGTCTGCTGCCGGTGGGGTGGAAATCCCCTCCAATGTTAAGGACCAGGTTCTGGGCGGCCTTTCCAACTCCATCCTCGGGAGTCTTACCCAGACTGCAGCCAAGCCCGGCGGAGTAGACCTCATCAAGGGCCTCCTTACCGGTAAGAGTCAGGCAGCCAGCAGCCCTGTAACCGCGCTTGCCGGCACCCTTTTCAAGAACAATGTCCTGAGCAAGCTCTCCCTCGGGAGCGGTCTCGGCAATTCCCTCACAGCGTTGATTCCCGGCATCATCGGCAAACTGTCCAATGTTATCAAAGATCAGGATGGTGACGGCGATGTGGACATCAACGATATAATTATTTCCCTGACCGGAAAGAAATCCGGATCTTCTGCACTCCTCGGTGCCGCCACCGGCATCCTCGGGGGCCTTTTCAAAAAGAAATAGATGAAGAGCAAACTGGTCATAATCCCCACTTACAACGAGATTGAGAATATCTCCAGGATTATCCGTGCCGTCATGGGGCTGGACGGAAACTATCATATTCTGATTATCGATGACGGTTCCCCTGATGGAACAGCAATCGCGGTAAAGAAGCTCCTTCCGGAGTTTAAAGACAGGCTGTTTCTTATTGAGCGCAGGGGAAAGCTTGGTTTGGGAACGGCCTATCTTGCCGGCTTCAAATGGGCTTTGGAACGGGGTTATGACTATGTTTTCGAGATGGATGCGGATTTCTCGCACGATCCATTCGACCTTGCAAGGCTTTGCAGTGCATGCGAAGAAGGCGCGGATCTGGCCGTAGGCTCCCGCTACTGCGACGGAGTGAGTGTTGTCAACTGGCCCATTGGGCGTATCCTCATGTCTTATTGCGCATCCATTTATGTGCGCAAGACCCTTGGCGTGAAGATCTTCGACAGCACCGCCGGGTTCGTGTGCTACACTCGCAGGGTGCTGGAGACCATTGACCTGGATGCCGTGCGTATGAAAGGTTATGGCTTCCAGATAGAGATGAAATACTCTGCGGTGAAACTTGGATTCAAACTTGCCGAAGTACCGGTTATATTCGTGAACCGGAAAGAAGGTACTTCCAAGATGTCCGGAGGCATCTTCGGTGAGGCCTTTTGGGGAGTGTTGAAATTGCGGTTCCGCAAAATAAATGCAAAAAAGACAGCCTGACCGGCTGTCTTTTTTTGTGTGGGCGCAGACGGATTCGAACCG
>DGUE01000198.1 GCA_002393895.1 Bacteroidales bacterium UBA4318 | reverse complement strand
TTCTTCTGGATGGCATTCCACCAGAACGGTTCTTCGCTCACCTATTTCGCACGCGACTACACCCAGACCTCTGTCGAAGGCCCCCTCAAGATAGGGTTCAACATCTGGGCTCTCGCCCTGATTGCTGTTTCTGTCTACACGCTCTTCTCCACCTTCCAGTCGGAGACCACCCGCGGCAAGACCATCAGCGGAATCGTCACCCTGGCACTCTGGGCCGGCGCATGGACCCTCTACAAGGGCATGGCCCCCGAAATCCATATCCTGCCTCAGCAGTTCCAGCAGTTCAATCCCTTCTTCGTGGTCGCCCTCACGCCTATTTCCATGGCCATTTTCGGCGCCCTGGCCTCTAAGGGCAAGGAGCCTTCCGCACCTAAGAAGATAGGTCTGGGAATGTTCGTTGCCGCGCTGGGCTACCTTATCATGCTGGCAGCATCAAAGGGCCAGCCCGCACCTTCGGAACTCGTTTCCGTGGGCGGTGTCTCCCCCGATCCCGTGGTGCCCACCTATCTGATTTCCACATATCTGGTTCTCACCTTCGCCGAGTTGCTGCTCTCCCCCATGGGCATCTCCTTCGTGAGCAAGGTGGCTCCTCCCAAGTACAAGGGCCTGATGATGGGTCTGTGGTTCGCAGCCACCGCCGTGGGCAATTACCTCAGTTCCATCCCCTCCATGCTCTGGAACAACGTGCCCCTCTGGGTCAACTGGAGCGTGCTGATGGCACTCTGCGTTATTTCCGGGCTCGTTATGTTCTCGATGCTCCGTAAACTCGAAGCCGCTACTGCATAATGGACCAGGCTGTTGCCGATAAACTTCTGCTCTGGGCGGAACGCTATAACAATCCCAAGTATTTCGAAGAGGATCCCATAGCGTTCCCCCGGCGTTTCCACAGCATGATGACCACCATCCAGCCCGTGCTGGGCTTCGATGGCGGAGAATGGCGCCCGTGCCTTCAGGACGTTGAAATCGCGGCCGTTTTCGCGGCGCATTTCGCCTGGGGGCGGAGGGCCATGATCGTGCGGGACTGCAGCCGCCTCTTCGACGAGATGATGTGGCGCCCCTTCGATTATGTGATGGCCGGAGACTGGCGGAGCGATTCCTCCTCCATACACCGCACGGTGAAATGGAGCGAGGTCGCTGCCATATGCAAACGCCTGAAAGCCTTCTATTCATCCGCCGAGTCCATGGAAACGCTTTCCGCAGATGAAATGCGCGTAAAAATCTACGGGCAGAAGGCCGACCCCAAGGCTGCCAACAAGAAGATATGGATGCTGCGCCGCTGGATGATACGCGATGACGGCCGCGTGGATCTCGGCCTCTGGAAGAATTCCGACAAGCGGGAGCTGGTCATCCCCTTGGACGTGCATGTGTATCGCCAGGCCACCGAGCTGGGGCTGACTAAACGCCGCTCAAAGGACATAGTCACCGCCCGCGACATAACCGATTCCTTCCGGGAACTTTTCCCGGACGATCCCGCAAAGGGCGATTTCGCTCTCTTCGGCTACGGAGTGAACACGAATGCCTAAAATGTATATCATCTCCGGATGCAACGGCTCCGGAAAAACCACCGCTTCCTACACGCTCCTGCCAGAAATGCTGGAGTGCAGCCAGTTTGTGAATTCAGACGAATTCGCCAAGAGCCTCTCGCCCTTCAACCCTTCCGAAGCATCGGTCTCCGCCAGCCGTTACATGCTGCAGAAGATATATTATCTGCTGGAGAACCATCTGGACTTTTGCGTGGAAACCACACTAGCCACGCGCTCGCTTCTGGGAATCATCAACGAGGCCAAGTCCAGGGGCTACACCATCAACATACTGTATTTCTGGCTCAAATCCCCGGAGATGGCTATACAGCGCGTAAAGAACCGCGTGGCCGCCGGCGGGCACAATATCCCCGAGCATGTGATACGGCGCCGCTACTACATGGGTCTCAACTACTTTTTTGAGACCTATGCCCCCATCTGCGAACACTGGCTCCTGATAGATAATTCCACCGACCCTTTCACCATAGTGGCCGAGGGCAATCCGGAATGTGCCAACATAAAGGATAAAGAGAAATTCGACATTATTCACTCCCTGGCTTATCCCGATGAAAACGAGCAACAGTGATTACCTGAACACCTTCGGCGTGACTCCGGAACAGTTGCAGGCCCTCATCGCTGAGGGGCTGCGCGGTGGCGGGGACTGGTGTGACCTGTTTTTCGAAGACAGTTCCTATACCGAACTAATGCTTCGCGACGGAGAGGTCAGCGCCGGGGGTTCCCACATAGACTACGGATGCGGCATCCGTGTGCTTTGCGGCGAGAAAACCGGTTACGGCTATGCAGAAAGCACAGATTATTCAGCTCTGCTGTCCGCCGCACGCAGCGCTTCGGCAATCTCTCAGACAGGAGCAGAAAGGGCTGTGGCGCGTAAACAATTGAAATACAACCAATTACCAGAGGCGCCTCTGACGCCGCAAGGTCAGAGGCATTTCAAGCAAAATACTGCCGTTCAGACAGTTAGCCGCCACGACCAGTTATACCCACAACGCAAGGACTGGCGGGAGAGCCGGGCAGCGGAGTTGGTGCCGGTGCTGCGGAAGCTGGAAAACCTAATCCGCGCCAAAGACAGCAGCGTGCACAAAGTTATAGCCATGCTTGCCTGGCAGGTTAGCGACATCCTGATGTACAACTCCCTTGGAGAAATCACCACCGACACCCGCCCGGTTGGCAGCATCACCGCCACCGTCATATTCGTCCGCGGCAGCCAGACCGAGATGAACAACGCCTCGCGCAGTTTCCGCATGGGCGCGGAGATGATTACCGACGCCCTGCTGGAAGAGCTTGCGACCCAGGTTACCGCGGGCATGGACGAACGCTTCGACGCACGCAGGCCAAAGGGAGGCAAGATGCCCGTGGTGATGGCAGCAGGTGCCTCCGGCATATTGCTCCACGAGGCCATGGGACATGCCTTCGAGGCCGATTTCAACCGCAAGGGGCAGAGCATCTTCGCCGACAAGATGGGCAAGCGCGTTGCCCCCAAGGGAATCAACATCCTGGACGATGCCACCATCCCCTTCAACCGCGGCGCCGTACGCATAGACGACGAGGGCGTGCCCGGGCAGAAGACATACATGGTGGAGGACGGCATACTGCGCAGCTACCTTCACGACCGCATCAGCGCAGCATTCTACGGCGTGGCTCCCACCGGAAACGGCCGGAGGGAATCCTTCCGCTACAATCCCATCCCCCGCATGCGCTGCACCTACATGGAAAGCGGGCGGGACGGAAGCTGCGAAGACCTGATAGCCAGCGTGAAGAAGGGCATCTTCGTGGACCAGTTCTCCAACGGTGAGGTCAAGATCGGCGAGGGGGATTTCACCTTCTATGTCAAGAGCGGACGCCTGATCGAAAACGGACGCCTGACCATGCCGGTGAAGGATATAAACATAGTAGGAAACGGCCCCCGGGCGCTGGCGGATATAGTTGCAGTGGCGGGGGATCTGAAGATAGACGACAGCACCTGGACCTGCGGCAAGGAGCAGAGCGCCCTTGTGAGCTGCGGCATCCCCAGCGTGCTGGTGAAGAGCCTTACAGTTGGAGGAGAATGATATGCTGGAAACTGAAGAAAAGATACTGACCCGCGAGTGTTTGCAGATGGCATTGGATGCCGGTGCTTCCAAAGCCAGGGCAAGCCTCAGCAAGAATGTCATGAACATCGTTTCCACTCTGGACGGCGAGGTCGACAAGATTACAAGCTGCCTGGACCGCAGCATTACCCTGAATCTGTTCGTTGATGGGCGCTACGGCACTTTCTCTACGAATAAACTCGGCCGTGATTCGCTTCGGGAGTTCATCCTTAAGGCTGTAGGGACCACCCGGATGCTTGCAGAGGATGCCTTCCGGGACCTTCCTTCTCCATCCCGGACTGCCAAAGATGCGGTTTCCGGCAACGAGTTGGGTATTTGCGATCCTGCCTGGAATACGGTTGCCCCGGAGCAGCGGATAGCGTTTGCTCTTGAAAACAGCGTGCGTAGGGCCGCCGGGAGTTGTTGTTCCGTCTCGCTACCGCCACGCGCAAGGCTCACTCAAAAAACTTCGACGGAGCAACACGTCCCGTCGGCCACCGGACAAATTGTTCAGGAGAAAGGCTGGGAATTGGTGTCGGAGGAGGGAGAGTATTCGGATTCGGAGTACTGGAACTACGTGGTGGACACCCAGGGCACAGAAGTACTTCACGCCGAAACATCCTTCGAATTCTTCACCGAACTCACGATTCAGGATTCCCGCGGCCGCAAATACAGCGGCGGATGGTGGGAAGCCGCTCCCCTGCTGAAGGATTTCCATCCCGAAAAAGTGGCTCCTGCTGCCTTGGAAGAGGCAGTCATGCAGATAGGCCCTCGCCGCTGCCGAAGCGGAAAGTACCGTGCGGTGATCGACAGCGAGATCTCCCAGAAGGTGCTGAATCCCATACTGAATGCCCTCAACGCATTCAATATCCAGCAGAAGAATTCCTTCCTGACAGATGCCCTCGGTAAGCAGGTATTCCCTGCCGGGCTGGACATAATGGACATGCCGCGTATTCCCGGGGAGGCCTGCGGCAGGATGTTCGATTCGGAAGGTGTGGCAACATCCAACCACTACATTGTGAAGGATGGCGTGGTGCAGGAGTATTTCGTTAATACCTACATGGCGAATAAACTCGGCATCGCCCCCACCATCGAGGATGCCACGAGGCCGGTTATATTGCCGTTTTTGGCCGGCAGTGCCACCCCGAACCGGTGCCGGCAGAGCCGGCATCCCTCCCAACCTGCCGGTTGGGCCCCTCCCTCTAACGGTGCCGAGGGTGGCACGCCTCCCGGGATGGCACTGCCGGCCAACAAGAATGACATTATGGCATACTTCGGCGAAGGCATTTACATAACGGATTTCTGCGGCGGGAACAGCAATCCAGCGACCGGAGACTTTTCGTATGCAATCCAAGGATATAGGTTCAAGGACGGAAAGATAGTTCATCCGGTGCGCGAAATGCTGATTACCGGAAATATAGTAGATTTGTGGTCGCGCCTCCTTGCGGCCGGCTCGGACGCCCGCCGCTGCCGCGCCAAACTCACGCCCACCCTGGCCTTCGACGCCGTCGATTTCAGCGGATAGGGCCGCCCCAGATGAAAACAAAATTACAAAGGATATGATAATTGAACAGAACAAAGTTGTGGCAGTAGCATACTGCCTGACAGTGGAAGGAAAAGTGATTGACCAGAGTCCCGAGGGGCAGCCCCTGGAATACATCCACGGCACCCATATGATGATCGCCGGCTTCGAGAAAGGCCTTGAAGGCCATGAGCCCGGGGACAAATTCGGCATAGAGGTCAGCCCCGAGGAGGGATACGGCATCGTGAATCCCCAGCTTCGCTTCGACATCCCCAAATCGTCATTCATGGTAGGCGGCGTACTGCGCGAGGACCTTCTCAAGATAGGAACCATCGTTCCCATGTTCAACAGCACCGGACATGTGGTGCAGGGAACCGTTGCAGAAGTTAAGGAAGAGACCGTCACCATGGACTTCAACCACCAGCTCGCCGGAAAGCATCTGCACTTCGACGTGGAGGTGGTCTCTGTGCGCGATGCTACCCAGAAGGAATTGGACGAGGGCCTTCACGGAGAGTATCTCCCGCTGGAGGAGGAAGAAAAGCATCACTGCTGCCACGGAAAGGGCGGCTGCCACAAGCACGAAGGCGACGGGGAGTGCTGCCATAAAGAAGACGGCGAATGCTGCCACGAAGGCGAAGGCGAGCACGATTGTTGCTGCAAAGACAAGAACTGAAATGAGAACCGCCGTAGTCGTACTTAACTGGAATACAAAGGATTACCTCAGGGCATTCATCCCCGGGCTGCTGCATTCATGCAAGCAGGCCGGCGCCGATCTGGTCGTTGCCGACAGCGGCTCCACCGATGGAAGCCGGGATGTTCTGGAACAGGATTTCCCTGAAGTGCAGACTATCTTCCTGAACGAAAACAAAGGTTTTACCGGAGGATACAATCTGGCTCTGGAGGCCCTCTCCGGCAAGGGTTACGACTACTACGTACTCATCAATTCCGATATCGAGGTCGGGGACGGATGGCTGGAGCCTCTCCTTAACTGGATGGAGGCCCATCCGGAATGCGGCATCTGCGGGCCCAAACTCCACGGTCTGCTCCGCAATCCGGCCCCCGAAGCAGATAAGCCCTACATCCGAAGCAGCCGTTTCGAGTATGCCGGGGCCGCTGGCGGCCTGCTGGACGCTTTCGGATTCCCCTACTGCCGCGGCCGGGTGCATCATAAGGTGGAAGAAGATCACGGACAATACGATAACGCCCATCCGGATGTGCTCTGGGTTACCGGGGCATGCCTGCTCATCCGTGCAAGCCTGTGGAAGCAACTAGGCGGTCTGGACGACCGTTTCTTTGCCCATATGGAGGAGATTGACCTCTGCTGGAGGGCGCAGCTGGCCGGCTGGAAGGTTAACGTGGTGCCGCAGTCGGTGGTCTGGCATCTGGGTGGAGGCACCCTGCCCCCGACTTCTCCTTTCAAGCTCAAGCTGAATTTCCGGAACAATCTCCTCACCCTGGAGAAGAATCTTCCCGGCACATACATCACACAGGGCTGCAGCCAGGAAAAAGCCGCGCGCAGGGCCGCGCGCTTCCTGCGTATGCGCGTATTTTTGGATAATTGTGCAAGAATTGCTTATTTTTGCATCGGCAAGCCCGAACTCGCCAAGGCAGTGCGGGATGCCCATAAGGAATGGAAGGAACTGCGCACGCGGAGCTATGCAAAGCCAACTCCGGCAGAAGGCGCCAAAGTCGCAGGCCTGACACGGAAACTGATTATAATTTAGCACGGCCATGAGAATAGTTATTCAAGGAGCAGGCAAGGTGGGCTCGCATCTGGCAAAGATGCTGAGAGACGAAGGAAACGACATCACCATAATCGACGACAACGAAACCCGCCTGGCCAAGCTCGGGGCTTCTGTCGATGTGCGCATAGTCCAGGGCAATCCGTCTTCCACTCAAATACTTAAGAAGGCCGGAGTCGACAAGTGTAATCTCTACATTGCAGTATATCCGTCTTCCCTTCAGGAGACCAACATCGTGGGCGCCCTGCTCGCAAAGCATATAGGGGCCCAGAAGGCGATAGCCAGGGTGAATGACGAGGAATATCTTTCCGAAGAGAACTGCCGCATGTTCAACGAACTGGGCATAGAACTCCTGTTCTATCCCGAAAAAATCGCTTCCGACGAAATAGTGGCCCAGCTCAAGAGGGATAATCTTGCCCAGGCCATAGATTTCGCAAACGGACAGCTTCAGATCTCCACATTCAGGCTGGACGAGAACTCTCCCATGCTGGACCTGAGGCTCTCCGAGTTCGTTCAGCAGCTTAGCCGGAACGAATTGGAACAGTTCCGCATCATAGCCATCTCCAGAGGTAACAATACCCTCATCCCCGGGCCGGACACCATATTCCAGTACAACGACATGCTCTACATCTTTTCCAGTAAGGAGGGCGTGAGCCTGCTCACCAAGTACTTCGGCCAGCGCACCACCCACGTGCAGAAGGTGATGATTGCCGGAGGAAACGAAGTAGCAGCTCTTCTGGCAGCCGACCTGCACACTCTTGGCATAGATGTTAAACTCATAGAACTCAACCATGAGAGATGCCTGGAACTCACCGAGAAACTCGACGACGACATCGAAGTGGTGAATGGGGACGGGCGCAATTCCGACCTGCTGCTTGAAGAGGGCATAAGCGAGTGCGATGCCTTCGTAGCCCTCACCGGGCAAGACGAGACAAATGTGCTGACCTGTGTCGTCGCCAAGAAGATGGGCGTTCCACGCACGGTGGCGGAGGTTGAGAACACCGAATATGTCCGGCTCGCCGAAGAAATGGGCGTAGACAGTGTCATAAACAAGAAATTCATTACCGCTGCCAGCATTTTCCGTTTCACCGTGGGTGGAAACGCCCGCTTTGTGAAATACCTCCGCGGCACCAATGCCGAAGTTGTGGAATACACCGCCGCAGAGGGCACTCCCATAACCAGAAAAATCCTGAGAGACATTTCCTTCCCTACCGGTGCTATTGCCGGAGGCGTGATCCGTGGCGAGGAGGCTTTCGTGGCCGTGGGCAGCACCCAGATTCTTCCAGGCGACAAGGTTGCAATTTTTGCCGTGCCCGAGAGCCTGAAGGCAATCGACAAACTCTTCCGTTAAAGCACTGTATCTATGAATATCAAAGATTGGATAGGATCCTATGTGCGGGACACCGCAAACCTCAGCGGCCAGCTGGACGTTGAGAAGGCGGCAGCTAACATCCGCAGCAATATCTATTTCCGCGGCCCCAACGTCTGGATTCTCGCATTCTCCATCATCATAGCCTCTGTCGGCCTCAACGTCAACTCTACGGCTGTGATAATCGGCGCCATGCTCATCTCCCCGGTGATGGGTCCTATCATAGGAATGGGGCTCGGGCTCGGCGTGAACGACACGCGCCTGCTTGGCGACAGCCTTCGCAACCTGCTGATAATGGTGATTATAAGCCTTATAGCATCTTCGCTGTTCTTCCTGCTCTCCCCCCTCAATCTTGCCAATCCTACCGAGCTTGAAGCGCGCACATCGCCGTCCATCTACGATGTGCTGATCGCGCTCTTCGGCGGCTTCGCAGGCATTCTGGAGCAGGCCCGCAAGGAGAAGGGCACAGTGATGTCCGGCGTAGCCATCGCCACAGCGCTCATGCCTCCGCTCTGCACCGCAGGTTTCGGCCTAGCCAAATGGAACCTTCACTTCTTCTTCGGGGCGATGTACCTCTTCACCATCAACGCCATCTTCATCATGTTCGCCACCTACCTGGCCTGCAAATACCTTCACTTCCACCAGAAGAGCTTTGCAGATGAGAGGACGGCCCGCCGCACCAGGAGCGTGATTACCGCCGTGGTGCTGCTTGTGACTGTGCCCAGCATCTGGTCGGCATTCATAATGATCCGGAACAACAACTTCACCACTAACGCCCAGAACTTCGTGAGCGAGAACAGGATGTATGCACGCAGCTACATCTACGACTATAAGATAAACAAGGGGAATAACCGCGCTGTTACCCTCTACCTCTCCGGTGAGGCCCTTAGCGATCAGGAGAAACTGGACCTCGTGGAGCTCGCCGGCAAGTACGGCATCAAGGCCAACGAACTGAAAATCAAAGAGAACGCCATAGATTCCGACGACCAGTCCAAGAAACTCGTAGAAGGTATCTATGAGCGTATGGACCGCCAGCTGGAAGCCAAGGAAAACGAGATCCTTGCCCTGCAGGCAACGGTAGATTCACTTAATGGAAAGCGTATCCCCTATGAGCAGATTACTGCCGAAACCATCGCGCAGTACCCCTCCGTCACCGGCCTGCACCTCTCCCGCGGCGCAACCGTAGGAGCCGACAGCACCCGGGTGGATGGCATCCTCGCCATTGTCTATTGCGACAATGAGCTGTCGCCGGAAAATAAGGTCCGGCTGGAGAACTGGCTCCGCGTGCGCCTCGGCGGAGATGTTGCCCTGTCCCTACTGACTATCAATAACTTACAATAAATCGTCTGGTGCATTTTTACCAGACGACTTTCGCTAATATGCTGAAAATCAGGACTATTGCGGCTGCGGCTGCTTTTGTGCTTCTGGCTGCGTGCAGCCAGGATGACAGCGTTATCAAGACCCGTATTCCCATCCAATTCACACCCCTAAACGTAGGGCAGGTCAAGCCCGAAGGATGGATCAGGGACTGGGCGGAAGACGCCGCGAACGGCATCACCGGCCACCTGGATGAATATGAAAACGTTTTCGCATACGGATGGCTGGGGCGCGATATCAGCGCCCGCCAGAGCGACGGCGACGGAAAAGTGAGCAGCACCGGGTGGCTCCTGGAGCAGTGTGCCTACTGGCTGGACGGAGCCCTGAAACTGGGCTATCAGCTGGGCGACACCACCCTCATACGCAAAACCACCGAAAGGCTGGACGGAGTAGTGGACGGAGTGCTTTCCAGCCCCAACCACACCTTCATCCACTGGAAGCCCGATTCCATCGTGGTAGTGGAGAACGGCAATTACAGCAAGGGCGGCTTCAACAACTGGGCCCACGGCCTTATGGGACGCTGCCTGGTATCCTACTATCAGGCAAGCGGCGACGAACGCATACTCAAGGCTTTGGAGAAGGTCTATTCCTCCGGGTATTACCTTAAGCCCCCGCAGGACGACATCTACGGCCCCGAAGCCGGACTCACCCAGGGTCTGGTGCGCGGGGCCGTCAATCTGGACGCGATGAGCGAGACTTATCTGCTCACGGGCAACGAGGCCATACTTCAGACAATGCTGGACTATGCCGGCCAGCCCAACCAGATCTATGAAGAGCAGCGCCTGCGCAACAAGAAGGAGAGATGGGACCGCAACTGGGAAGATGCCACCATACACGGGGTTAGTTTCAACGAGATTTCCCGCGTGCCTGCCCTGCTATCGCTCTGGACAGGCGACAAAGAGGATCTGGAAACCACCATACACCTGATTGAATGGGGAGACAAGTATAACCTGCTCCCCTACGGAGTGGTTTCCGCAGAGGAATATCTTTCCGGCATCGGCCCTTACCGCTTCACCGAAACCTGCGATATCCCCGCCGCGATGTGGACCAAGACCTGGCTGCTGCGCATCACAGGCGACTCCCGCTGGGCAGACCAGATCGAGCGCGCCTTCCTCAACGCCGGCCCAGTACCCGTGAGCCGGGATTTCAAGACGATGAGCTACTACCAGAGCCCGAACCGCATCGACGAGGACACGCCCCAGGCACCACCTGTTCCCGGTCCCGGCCGGCAGATCATCTACTCCCCCACCGGCAACAAGACCCTCTGCTGCGTCGGCAGCAGCAACTGGATCATCCCCAACTACGTGCAGAATATGTGGATGAGGGTGGCAGGCGGAGGGCTTGCCTTTACCCTCTACGGGCCCTGCAAGGCATCTGCCGAAGGCCTGGAACTGAACTGCGAAACCGCATTCCCTTTCGGAGAAGAAATCCGCATCTCTGTAAAGGCCGGCCAGGCAAAGAGGATGCCCCTGTATTTCAGGGTGCCGGAGTGGTGCGATGGCATGACTGTCCAAGTGAACGGAAAGGAAGCAAATGGTGCTTACTACAAACATTTCCTCCGCATTATGCGCAAGTGGGAAGATGGCGATCAGGTCGTCATCAGCCTGCCCATGAAACCCACCATTAGCGAATGGGAGGATAACTGCTATCCGCAGACGGACTACTTCATCAAGCCGCACTGGGGGCGCATGCACAGCTACGCCCTGGATACCCTGGCAGGCAGGAAATACGAATGCGTGAGTTACGGCCCGCTGCTTTACGCACTCCCTCTCTACGATATAGACGAGAACACCGTCGTGCCCGG
>DGUE01000182.1:7105-10695 GCA_002393895.1 Bacteroidales bacterium UBA4318 | reverse complement strand
TCCTTGGAGCAGGCAATAGCATATGCCTCGCCTATGCCCTGGGCCTCCTTGAGGGCCTTGTGTGCCCACACGCCCGTGTCGAGGTATGCAGCCTTCTTCTCGAGGTAGTTCATTGCAACGTAGAGGAACTGCAAGCTGGCGCCGCCGCCGAGAAATACGGTTTCATAGTCTTCGGGGATGTTCAGGATTTCGCGCCAGAGAGCACGGGTTTCATTCATGGTCTCCTCCCATTCCTTGGTCCTGTGTGAAATGGATATCAGTGATACGCCGGTCCCTTTGAAGTCGAGAAGGGCTTCGCGTGCGTGTTCGATGGCCACCTGGGGAAGGAGGCAGGGGCCTGCATTAAATACGTGGATTTTGCTCATTGCGTTAAATCGGTTAATTTGATTTTATCTTTAAAGATACCTATTTTTTCTGTATGTTCCAAAAAAGCTCTCTCTTTTGAGAGAGGAATGTCTACCGTGAGGCTGCACTGCTCCGCGAAATCGCGGCTGACGACCTCCAGGCCCTGAGCCTTGAGCTCGCCCATCACAGCGGGCATAAGTTCATATCCGAACTCAATGCTCCAACGGCGGGTGGCGGTTTTTTCCACTATCTGCGCCTTTTCCAAAGCATCGGCCGTGGCGGATTTATAGGCCCTGATGAGGCCGGGCACGCCCAGAAGGATGCCGCCGAAGTAGCGCACTACCACCACCAGCACGTTCTGCAGGCCCTTCGAATCTATCTGCCCGAGGATGGGCCTTCCGGCCGTTCCGGAGGGCTCGCCGTCGTCGTTCGCGCGCCAGATGCCCTCTTTGGTGAGGGTGGGGCCTTCAAGAGTATCTTCCACCTTTGCGATGCGATATGAGAAGCAGTGATGCCGCGCCCCGTGATGCTCCGCCCGCAGCCTGTCTACAATCGGTTTAACATCTGACTCAGAAGAGATTGGGTATGCATATGCGATAAAACGGCTGCCGCTGTCCTTGAAGAGACCTTCGGACGGCGCGGCGATGCTTAGATATTTATCGGGCGAAAGCATAACCAAAATTAGCAAAAATCTTGTATATTCGCAATGTAAAACGAAATTTGGTTAGAAGATGACTTACCGTTACCGCGTCACGTTGGAAGGAATCAAGGGCTTTTACAGGGTTTATCTGGTAAATGCCACGAACAGTCTGTATACGCTTCACAAGCAGCTTCGCGCCGATCTTGAATTCCCTCAGGACCAGCAGATTCTGTTCAAAGCCTTCGACGAAGCAGGTAACGTGGTGGGGCGCTTCGCGCTGATGCCCCTTCCCGGCAACAAGGCGGTGGACGAGGTTCCGATAGCGGAAACCGTCAAGGCCGGCATCGTGCGCTACCAATACTTCTACGACGTCAGTTCAAAAAAATACGTGATCGTCACATTCGAAGGAGTTGAAACCGGCAAGGAAGTCAATCTTCCCGAAATAGTCGACTCCAAGGGGCCCCTTCCCATCGAGTTCGAGCACGGCTACGTAGCCTTCGAAGATCTTCCCGACAACCGTCGCCGCCTCCCCGGCGAAAAGCCCTCCGGCATTCTGGGAATGCTGGGCCTCTCCGACGATGAAGACCTCGACGACGAAGACGACGAGGACGATGAGGACGACGAGGACGACGAAAACGAAGATGACGCCCTCGAAGAAGAGGACGTCATCTATGATGAGAACGAGTAAGGATCCTTACTTCGTTTCTTCAGCCTTCGCCACGAAGGGAGCGACCTTGCAGAGGTCGACGGTGAAGATGAGGGTGGCGTTGGGCTCGATGCCCTGGTTGCCGCGCTCACCGTATCCGAGCTTGGCGGGAACGTAGAGCTCGATCTGGCCGCCTTCACCAACCTGCTGGATGCCTTCGGTCCAACCTGCGATCACGCGGTCGAGGGTGAAGCGGATGGAATCACGGTCGGGAGTAACCTCATCGAACACATTGCCGTCGAGAGTCTTGCCCTGATAGCGCACCCATACGGTATCCTTGGGGCTGGCAGGCTTTACGCCACCTTCCTTGATAACCTTGTACTGGAGGCCGCTGGGGAGCTCCACGACACCTTCCTTGGTCTTGTTCTTGGCAAGGAACTTCTCTTCAGCTTCTTTATTGGTGAGAAGCTTGAGGGAACGCCTGTTCTCGAGGAATTCGCCGAAGAGACGGTTCATTTCCTCGGGGTTGATCTTGAACTGCTCACCGAAGTCGGGGTCACGCATGTTGCCCTTGGCGTTGATGAAATCGTTCATACCCTTCTTGATCTGGCTGTAGTTCAGGTCACCGAAATCGTAGTTCTTGATGAAGGAACCGAAGTTGATTCCCACGAGGTACGAAACGGAATCGAGCTGAGCCTTGCTGGGCTTGAAATCCTTGGCGGTCTTGACAACCTCTTTTACGGTCTCGACGGCTTCTTCGCCATCTTCCACGCCTGCCTTCTCAGCCTTGGGCGAGCAGGCGGCCACTGCAAGTCCTGCTGCGAGGACTGCGAACAAAAAATTCTTTCTCATTGTTTTATAAATAGTTAAAGTTGTTTCTAAAGCTCCCAGGCAAGGGCCGATGCTCCGAGTATGGCGGCATCGGATTCCTTGAGCTGCGAGAAGAGAAGTTTGACCTTCCCCTTCCACAGAGGCAGGACGTTGTCGTTCATCGCCTTGAGAGTGGGTTCATAAATAAAGTCCTTGGCGCGGGCCAGGCCTCCGAAGAGGATTATGGCCTCGGGGGCTGAGAACTGGATGAAGTCTGCAAGTTTCTCGCCAAGAATGCGTCCGGTGAAATCGAACACGCGGAGAGCCACCGCATCTCCCTCCTTAGCAGCCTCGTACACATCCTTGGAGGTGATATTCTGGACTTCGCGAAGAAGTGACGGCTCATCGCTGAGATCCAGCCACTCGCGGGCGGTACGTGCGACTCCGATGGCGGAGCAGTAAGCCTCGAGGCAGCCTGTGCGGCCGCAACCGCAGAGGCGCCCGTTATGGCGGACTGCTATGGTGTGGCCGAGCTCGCCGGCGAAACCGTCGGCTCCATAGACCACTTTTCCGTCGATGACGATTCCGCTGCCCACGCCGGTGCCGAGAGTAATCATGATGAAGTGCTTCATTCCCTTGGCCACGCCGTAAGTCATCTCACCCACAGCGGCCGCATTGGCGTCGTTGGTGAGGGACACGGGTATGCCTCCGCAAGCCTCGGAAAGCTTTTCGGCGAATTTCACCTCGCCATGGGCTGCCCAGGGAAGATTGGGTGCGAAGGCGATGCTTCCGGTATAATAGTTGCCGTTGGGAGCGCCCACGCCTATACCGCGGATCTGGCCATGCTTGCCGGACTGCGCAACGAGCTTGATGACCGCATCGGCCAGCTCTTTGATAATCACATCGGCATCCGCACTGGGATTAGCCTTCACAACGCTCTGGGCGAGAACCTCGCCGCGTGCATCGACCACACCGAGCTTGCTGCTCTGGCCGCCGATGTCTATGCCTACTACGTAATCTTTATCCATATTATTCTACCGGAATATCTTTGTTGACGTTCTTGGAACCGATGAATGCATAGTACACAAGGAATGCCAGGCAGGCGATGATGAGCCAGTAGCTCTGCATCGAACCCACATAGTCGGCGAG
>DGUE01000182.1:0-7018 GCA_002393895.1 Bacteroidales bacterium UBA4318 | reverse complement strand
CCGCCGCAAACCAGGGTCATGAAGATGCCGGAAGCGGCTGCAGTGTACTTGCCGAGCCCCTCGACTGCGAGGTTGAAGATTGCGCCCCACATGATGGAGGTGCAAAGGCCGCAGAGCACGAGGAATCCGAGGGAAAGCGGAATCACGTTGGCACCGACCTTGATCTCGACCGTTTCAGGAACGAAAATGGCGCAGAGAAGCAGGCAGATGGCCACGGCGGACATCACGCCAAGCATAGTCTTGCTGCTGATCTTGGAGCCTGCGGAGGCGCCGATCAGACGGCCGATAAGCATGCTGAACCAGTAGAATCCGATCATGGTTCCGGCGAGTGCGGGACCCACATTGGGAATACTGCTGAAGTGGACGTTTGCGGTGTTGGGGATACCGACCTCGATGCCCACATAGAAGAAGATCGCGATGGCTCCGAGCACGAAATGACGGAAGCTGAGTGCGCTGTGGGGATCCTTCTTAACATTGCCTGCAAGGCGGGCTGCCTTCTCTTCGGGAGTCTCCATGTGAGGTTCGGGAATCTGGGTGAACCAGATGATGAGGAATGCGATTGCGAAGATTGCCATTGCAATGATCATCACGGGAGCAGCCTTGGCCACGGTTGCATCTGCGATGCTGCCGCCGACGAGCCAACCTACGAAGATAGGAGCGATGGTGCCGCCGGTGGAGTTGCAGGTGCCGCCCCACTGGATGAGCTGGTTGCCCTTGTTGCCGCCGCCGCCCAGAGTGTTGAGCATAGGGTTCACAACGATGTTGAGCATGCACATCGAGAAGCCGGCAACGAAGGCGCCGAGCACATAGACTCCGAAACTCTCCACGTAGCCGGAGAGGAACTGGATCGCCACGCCGATAAGGCCGACGGTAACTGCTGCCAGGGCGGTGAATTTATAGCCCTTGCGCTTTAGGATAAGGCCGGCAGGAATACCCATGCATGCATAAGCGATGAAATTGGCGAGGGTTCCGAGCTGAGAGAGAGCCTTGGAAGCGCCGAACTGGTTGGTAACGATCACGCCCATGGAACCTGCCAGATTCGTAACGAACGCAATCATGAAGAAGAGTGCGAACATCACAATGATGGCAGGAGTGTAATTCTGTTTCTTTGCAGTTGTCATATTGTTTTTTGTTTAGATTGATTCGATATTCTTCTCGTTCAGGAGGTTCTTGCCCTCGGGGGTATAGGCGTAAGCTATACGGTCGGCATAGTGCTCCTCGACCTTGCGGCGCACCATCTTCATGGTGGAGTTGAGCATTCCGTTGGCGATGGTGAAGCCTTCGTCGCAGATGACCACCGCGGCCGGCAGCCAGCGGTCGGGATAGAGGGCGTCGTGAGGGCCTCCGGTCTTGTAGCTGTCTATCTCGGACTGTATCTTGCGGAGCATGGCCTCCTTGCCCTCACGCGAGGCGGGATCCAGGCCCTGCTGCTTCGCATAGTCGGCGAGAGCCTCCTTTGCGGGCACTATCAGGGCGATGGTGTAAGGATTCTGGTTATTGTGAAGCACGGCAGCCTCCACATACTTGGAAACCTCCGGCAAGCTGTCTTCGAAGCCTTCCGGTGAATACTTCTCGCCGTCGGCGGAGATCAGCAGGCTCTTGAATCGGCCAACCACATAGAGGAAGTCGGGATCCCAGGGGCAGATGTAGCCCATGTCACCGGTGTGCAGCCATCCGTCGATGATGGTGTCTGCAGTGGCCTTGGGGTTCTTCCAGTATCCGGCCATAACGTTCTCTCCACGGATGACTATCTCGCCCTTGGTGCCGTGGGGCACCTCATTGCCCTGCTCGTCGCAGATCTTGCAGTCCATAGGGCGCACGATGCGTCCGGAGCTGCCGAAGATGGCGTGGCCGGTGGAGTTGGCGCAGATGATAGGGGTCGCCTCGGTGAGGCCGTATCCCTGGAACATAGGCATGCCGACTGCGCAGAAGAAGCGCTGGAGCTCGATGTCGAGCAGGGCGCCTCCGCCCACGAAGAAGTTCATGCGGCCGCCGAAGTTCTCGCGCACGGCCTTGAATATGAGCTTATCGAAGACCCACATAAGGGGCTTGCGCCACCAATAGAGGAAGCCTCCGCGGTTGTAATATTCTTTGTTATAAGCGATTGCATTCTTCACTGCGAAGTTGAAGAGTTTCTCCACGGTAGGGCCTTTGGCCTTGATGGCAGATTCGATGTTCTTCTTGAAGTTGCGGGCAAGGGCAGGCACCGACAGCATCACGTGAGGGCGTGTTTCCTTGATGGCGGTGGGAACATTCTTGAGGGTTGCCAGCGCGTTCTTTCCGATGGGCACGAAGGCGATGCTTCCGCCATAAGACATCATGGTGTACATGCCGGCCACATGCGCAAAGCAGTGATCCAGAGGAAGGATTATCAGCATCACGCTCCCCTCGGCTATGTTGATGACCGAGGCCCCCTGTGCCACGTTGGCGGTGTAGTTGCGGTGGGTGAGGAGGATGCCCTTGGGGTCTGCGGTGGTGCCGGAAGTGTAGCTGATGTTCGCGTAATCGTCCGGGCCTACCGAGGTATAGCGGTCTACGAAAGCCTGGCGGTCCTTGGCGAGGAATTCATCGCCCATCTTCATCACCTCGGAGATGCGGATTTCTCCCTCCTGAAGGCTGTCCACGAAGAAGGCGGTATCGTCGAATACTATGACTTTCTTCACGTCCGGGCACTCCGGCATGATTTCGCGAATCCTGGGTAGATGGTTGGCAGAAACGAGTATCCACTTGGAGTCGGAGTGATGGATGCGGAAGATGAGGTCCGCCGCGCTGCCAAGGTTTACGGAAAGGGGCACGTCGGTGGCACCGGCATACATCGCTCCGAGTTCGGACAGTATCCACATCGAGCGGCTTTCCGAAAGAAGGGCGATCTTGTCTCCCTTTTCGAGGCCAAGGGCCATCAGGCCGGCGCCGATACGGTATGCGGCTTCACGCGTCTGCTCCTGGGTGATTTCGGTCCATTTCCCGTCTACTTTTTCACGAAGATAGACGTGGTCTGCAAACTGATGGGTGTACTTCTCGACAAAGTCGATGATAGTAGGTCTGGTTTTTTCGGTCATTACTAAAGTGTTTATATCAAAAATCGGTGGTTTTGGGCTTGGGAGCGGAGAAGAGGCCGAACATCTGGGCGTCGATCATGTCGGTCACCTTCTCGAAATCTTCCGGCTTGTTGCCGAACTTGATATTGTCGGCGTCGATCACCAGCAGATTGCCCTTGTAGTCGGCAATCCAGTTCTCGTACTTCTCGTTAAGCCCTGTGAGGTAGTCGATGCGTATGCTGCGCTCATATTCGCGGCCGCGCTTCTGGATCTGGGCGATCAGATTCGGGATGCTGCTCTTGAGGTAGATGAGCAGGTCGGGGTATCCCACCAGGCTCATCATCAGGTCGAAGAGATCCGAGTAGTTCTCGAAATCCCTGGAACTCATTAGGCCCATGTCGTGCAGGTTGGGAGCGAAGATGCGGGCGTCTTCGTAGATGGTGCGGTCCTGGATGATGATGTCGTCGGTCTTGGAGATATCCACCACATCCTTGAAGCGCTTGTTCAGGAAATAGATCTGGAGATTGAACGACCAGCGGGCCATATCCTCATAAAAATCAGAGAGATAGGGATTGAAGTCCACCGACTCGAACTTGGGGATCCATCCGTAATGCGCGGCCAGCATCTTGGTAAGAGTGGTCTTGCCGCTTCCGATATTACCTGCGATAGCTATATGCATGACTCTTAAAGTTTTAATTATCAAAACAGGCCGAAGAGCTGGGCGTCGATACGGTCGGTGATCGCCGCAAAGTCCTCGGGGTTATTCTTGAAATCTATGTTGTCTGTTTCCACAACGAGCAGCGGCCCGGTATACTTGGATATCCACTGCTCATAATGGCGGTTGAGACCGTCCAGGTACTCGATGCTGATGCTCTGCTCGTACTCCCGCCCGCGCTTCTGGATGTTGGCCACCAGGTGCTCGATGCCGGATTTGAGATAGATGAGAAGATCCGGCTGCTTGACGGTGCTCATCATGAGTTCGAACAGTTGCATATAGGTCTGGTAGTCCCGTTCGGAAAGGTTGCCCATCTCGTAGTTATTGGCCACGAAGATATAGACGCCTTCCGAAATGGTGCGGTCCTGGATTATGGTTTCCTTGGATTTGGCAATCTCCAAAACATCTTTGAAACGCTGTGCCAGGAAATAGGTTTCCAGATTGTAAGACCAGCGGGGGATGTCTTTGTAATAATCCTCAAGATAAGGATTGTACGTAACGGACTCGAACTGTGGCTTCCAGCCATAATGTTCCGCCAGCATCCTCGTGAGGGTTGTTTTTCCGCTGCCTATGTTACCTGCTACGCCTATATGCATTAGTACACATTTTGGTCTTAACCTACAAATTTAACATTTTATTCTGAATTATATAATAATTCTGCCTCTCGTTCGCTTTTTTGGAGGCGCTGGCACGCGATAGCAGGTTTATTCGTATATTTGGGGTCATGAAGATCAAGAGATTTGTCTGCAATGCCTTCCAGGAGAACTGCTATGTGGTTTCCGACGGGAGCCGTTGCGTTATCATAGACCCCGGATTTGACCCCGGCCAGGCAGGACCGGCTCCCGGAGCAAACGCGAAGACCGGCGCTTTTGCCGGCGAGCCTTTTTTTGGCGAGACGGTGAAAGACGCCGGCGGAGCGGGTGAACTGGACGGGCTGTACAGCTATCTGGAGGCTGAGGGACTGACGCCGGAAGCCATTCTGCTGACGCATTCGCATTGGGACCACACCCTCGGAGTCCCCGCCCTGGTGGAACGCTTCGGAATACCCGTAAAATCAGCACAGGCGGAGACCGGCGCAGCCCTATACGGCTTTAAGGTTATCGCCACCCCGGGCCATACACCCGACAGCGTCTGCTACTACAACGAAACCGAACACATCCTCTTCACCGGCGACACACTCTTCGCCGGCAGCATAGGCCGCACCGACCTTCCCGGAGGCGACTACGACTCCGAGATCCGTTCGATAATGGAAAAACTCATATTCCTCCCCGGCGAAACCGAAATCTACCCCGGCCACGGCCCCGCCAGCACCATCGCCCGAGAGCGCGCGGAAAACCCCTTCCTCGAACCCTTCAACGAACGCGAGGAAATCTTTCCGGACGAGGAAAAATAATCTACTTCAGGGATTCCACCGCCGCACGCACGCTGCCGTACTTCAGCAGCAGGGCCCGGGCTTCGTCGTAGGAGGCGATTCCGGCCTCTTCCATGATCATCCGCGTGCCACGGTCCACGAGCTTCTTGTTAGTGAGCTGCATGTCCACCATATGATTGCCTTTGACGTGCCCGAGGCGTATCATTACGGAGGTAGATATCATATTGAGTATCAGCTTGGTAGCCGTGCCTGCCTTCATCCGCGTGCTGCCGGTCACGAACTCTGGACCGACGACCGCCACAATAGGCATCTCGGCCGCCGAAGCCACGGGTGAATCTTCGTTGCAGGTGATGCAGGAGGTAAGCAGGCCAGCCGCCCTGGCATGACGGATGGCACCCAGCACATATGGCGCTCCGCCGGATGCGGTGATGCCCACTATGCTGTCTTCCGGCTTCGGGCCGAATGCCAGCACATCCTTCCACCCCTGCTCCGGATCGTCTTCCGCCCCCTCCACTGCCCTGCGGATGGCCCCGTCTCCTCCGGCAATTATGCCGATGAAAGCCCCGTCCAGGCCGTATGTAGGCAGGATTTCGGAAGCGTCGGTGATGCCCAGACGGCCGCTGGTGCCGGCGCCGGTGTAGAACACCCGGCCGCCCCGCTTCATCCTCTCCACTATTCCATCTACCAGACTGGAAATCTGCGGGATGCAACCGGCCACTGCCACCGGAACCTTGCTGTCTTCGGCATTGATGCCACGCAGCAGTTCCTCGGTGGACATCGCATCCAGCCCGGAGTACAGGGATGACTGTTCGGTGGTCTTCATGGCTCTACAGCGTCTGCCCGCCGATGAATTCGCGCATGATGGAGGTGGGAGGGATGGCAGCTATCTCCGCAGGCTTCAGGGCCGTAACCGGCTCTATGAACTTCAGCAGGTCCTGCGCCTTCTGGTAGGCGGGAGATGCCTCCGTGACCCCGTACAGAAGTGGCTCTGCGTAGTATTTCAGCAGCGGCAGGTCGTAAAGGGTAGAGGAGTTGAACACCACCCGGGCATTCTCTTCGAAGGGGAAGATGTTGCGCCTTTCTCCCCTGCGGACGCTAGGCCAGCGGAGGATGTTCTCCTCGGGGCTGATGCCGCGCACGCGGTTATCCCTCACTATGCGGCGGAGAAGGCGTTTGTCGGTGGTGGAACCATGCTCTTTGTGGCCGCCGGGAAGGGCGGTCAGGGCGGAGATATACACGTTGTAGATGCGGCTGCGGTCCACCTCCGGAGTCAGGTCCGGATTCAGCGCATGGATGCCTTCCATGAAGAGCATGTCGTTCTCTTCCAGGCGCATACGACGGCTCTCGTCGAATATGGTCTTTCCCTCCTTGAAGTTGAATTTGGGGATGATGACCTCCTTGCCCGCGAGCAGGTCGTTCAGGTTCTCGTTCAGAAGCTCCACGTTCATCGCGCCCAGGGACTCGAAATCATACTCTCCATTCTCGTCCTTGGGGGTATGCTCGCGGTCCACGAAATAATTGTCCAGTTCTATCACCTTAGGGTTCAGGCCAAGCACCTGGCACTGCTGGGCAATGCGCAGCGAACTGCTGGTCTTGCCGCTCGAAGACGGGCCCGACATCATCACGATCTTGGTCTTTTTCTTGTGCCAGAAAATCTGGTTGGCGATTTCCGCATATTTGCGCTCCTGACGCGCCTCGCAGAGGTTGATAAGCCGTATGGCCTGCCCGTCGGCAAGCACGGAATTCAGTTTCTCGATCGTGTCTATCCCAACAGCCGAACACCAGTCGGCATACTCGCGGCGCGCCGCTTCGATTTTGCTAATCTCTTCGCTCATATTATTTTTGTTTCAGTATTTCTTTCAGGAATGGTCCGGTGACCGAATGCTTGTCTTT
>DGUE01000025.1 GCA_002393895.1 Bacteroidales bacterium UBA4318 | reverse complement strand
GTGTCGGTGCTCAACGAGACCGGCGGCCGCGAGGTTGTGATGACCGACAACCTGAGCGCGCACACCGCATACATAATGGCAATGTACCGCCATCGCGGCAGCCTGAACGGCAAGATCTCCGCCCTCGCCAGGGCCTATGCGGACAGCAGGCGTTCCACCACAGGCAAGGTCGGGAAGAACGTGCGCATCTGCAACTGCGGAGTGATCACCGATGTGTCGGTGGGGGACTGTGCAGATATCAACGGCGCCATGCGCCTTCACGACGGCAGCATCAACTCCAACGAGTTCGCACCGGTGATAGTTGGCAGCGGAGTGCGTGCAGAGCACTTCATCTTCAGCTCCGGCAGCCAGATCGAGAGCAATGCCCTCCTGACCCGCTGCTTCGTGGGCCAGGCCTGCAAACTCGGGCACGGGTATTCCGCCTCCGACTCGCTCTTCTTCAGCAACTGCCAGGGAGAGAACGGAGAGGCCTGCGCCATCTTCGCCGGGCCATTCACGGTGACGCATCATAAGTCCACCCTGCTGATCGCGGGCATGTTCTCTTTCATGAACGCCGGCAGCGGCTCGAACCAGAGCAACCACATGTACAAGCTCGGGCCCATCCACCAGGGTGTGCTGGAGAGAGGCGCCCGCACCGCATCGGATTCATACATACTCTGGCCGGCGCGAGTAGGGCCGTTCTCCCTGGTGATGGGCCGCCACGTGACGCACTCGGACACCACCAACCTGCCCTTCTCGTACCTGATCGAGAAGAACAATACCACCTTCCTGGCACCCGGGGTGAACCTCCGCAGCGTGGGCACCATACGCGATGCGCAGAAATGGCCCCGCCGCGATGCCCGAAAGGACCCGCACAAGCTGGACTGCATCAACTACAACCTCCTGAGCCCCTTCACCATCCAGAAGATGTTCAAGGGCCTCAAGACCCTGGACAACCTGCGCTATGCCTCCGGGGAACTGTCGGACCTCTACTCCTTCCACAGCACCAAGATTACGAACAGCGCCCTCAAGAAAGGCATACGCTACTACAACATTGGCATCAAGAAGTTCCTGGGCAACTCGCTGATCAAGCGGCTCGAGAACCTGCCTGCAGGCGCTTCGGATGCGGATCTTCAGGCCATGCTCAAGCCCGATACCGAGGTTGGAAACGGGCTGTGGGTGGATATAAGCGGCCTGATCGCCCCGCGCAGCGAGGTAGTAAGACTGATGGACGACATAGAGTCCGGCAAGGTGGACAGCATCGAGGCAATCAACGGGCGCTTCCGCGAGATGCACTCGAACTACTATACTTACGAGTGGACCTGGGCTTACGGAAAGATTCAGGAATACTTCGGCGTGGACCCTGCCGCAATGACCAAGGCAGATGCCTCGGCCATTGTGCGCGACTGGCAGGACGCCGTGGTCTCCCTCGACCACGAGGTGTACGAAGACGCCCGCAAGGAATTCTCCCTCTCCGCCATGACCGGCTTCGGCGCCGACGGCGAACGCCAGGACAAAGAAAGCGACTTCCAGCACGTCAGGGGTGATTTTGATGGAAATCCGTTCGTGAAAGAAACCTTGGCGCATATTGAACGTAAGACGAAGTTGGGAGAGGAGTTGTTGGGGAGGTTGGGGAAGATTAGTTGAAATCTACGGTGATAGGGTCCAGCCATCCGGTTTCCAATTGAAAGGTGGCTGCTCCGGTGGGGGCGGTGAAAACGGGCCCGGACAGGGTTGTGACGCGGTTGCGTTTGAATGAAACGCCTTCCACCACCTTCGAGAGGAGCACATTGTTGGAGGCGTCCATGGCCTCGATAGTGACATCTATCGTCTGCTCGTCGCTGGCAAGGAAGATGAAACTTGTGATGCCGATGGGGCTTCCGGTAGCAGTTGA
Source organism: Bacteroidales bacterium UBA4318 (assembly GCA_002393895.1). The sequence continues at coordinate 1,405 of DGUE01000025.1, read as the reverse complement.
AGGATTATTGGTGAGGGAGTAACCGCTATTTGATGTAGCCAGGCCCGTTGTGGGATTGAAGTTCTTGCCACCCGCGGAGTAAGTAGTGCGGATCCTTGTGATGCCGGCGGAGCGCCCATCAGTGGAAACGATGTTGAGTTTGGCGATGATGCGGTTGAGGGTAACCGAGAGGTTGATGGGGTTTGTGCTGTTGACGGACACTTCCTGCGTAGTAGAGAAGGTTTCGCGCACACGCTCGCTCGTATAGGCAGCCTCGGTGGGGCTTGTGAGGGTAAGGACGTCCCCGTCGAAGTGCCCGCGGCCGATTACCACCATGGTAAAGGTGCCGATGGGAAGGGCGCAGGAGAAGTTGCCAAAGGTGGTGTAGTTGGAGGCATCACCCCGCAGTTGGGTGGTTTTGAGCACCTCGGTGCCATCGGAGGCATAGAATGCAAGTGTGATGGCTTTCACATCGGTGTAATCCGCAACCGTTTGTGCGGCCTTGGAAGGGAAATCTTCCTGCGAGACGTTGAAACCTGTTACGCACACGTTTACAGGAACCATACAAGGGGTGCGATCCCCGTGTTTGCTGCAGGAAGCAAGCAAGATGCTGAGGGCTGCAGCTGCCAGAATTGAATAATACTTCATATAAACAACAATTTAATCTACAGTTCACCGTTGAACTGCGAAAGCAAACTTACTGGGGGAAAAGCGAAGCTACAAATATTTGCGGCAAACATTTTCACTTTTTTTAAGTTTGCGATACGGAAACATAAATAGAGATTTTTAAAGGTATTTTTTTTGACAGCCACACCCAAGAAGAGGGGAAGAAGAAATCACCGAAACAAACCAACAACATATGGACTTCAAGCAATTTCAAGACAATGGCAGGCTGAAGCTCCTGATCATTGTGGGCACGCGCCCGGAGATTATAAGATTGGCGGCGGTCATCAACAAGTGCCGCACGTACTTCGACTGCCTGCCCGAGGAGACCAACCGCCGCATTGTGGACATCATCTCCGACGTGAACCGACGCCAAGCCGAGCGCAATGCCATGGCAGCATGACATGAGCATTGCCGAGGCGCGAAGGGGGAGACGCGAAGCGTAAAATGGCCTACAGCGGCGAGCCGTGGGCGAGCTCCAACCAAGACGCACGTAAGACGCAAGCAAGACAGAAGGAAGAAGGGCGAGCCGGAACCCACGTTGCCGAGGGGCGAAGCCCCGAGGCCCCGAGCAGCCGGAGGCTGCGAAGGCAAACCGCGGAGGCGCGTAGCGCCGAGCACGAGCCCGGAGGGCGAGAAGGAGAAGCTTAGGGTAAGAAGAGGGGTAAAAAGTAGAGCACCTCCCAGTTAAAGGAAATGCTCTATGTTAAGTGCCCTTTCTCAAGGGGCCACGTTCTGTACTGCAAAGGTATACAATGTTTTT